>SLTF01000077.1 GCA_007130025.1 Spirochaetales bacterium
ACGCCCCCTGGCGAGGGGGTATTCCCCGGGCCGACGCTCTTTCTGCGTGGCGCTCTGTCCGATTACGTTTCTGAAGCCGATGTCGAAGCCGCGCGAGCGTGGTTTCCGGCCGCCCGTCTGGTGACCGTTGAGGGCGCCGGACACTGGGTTCACGCCGAACAGCGATCGGCGTTTGTGCAACGCCTGGTCAGATTCCTGGAAATGCCGGGGAGATAGTCATGTATACCACTTCAGCGGGCAAGCCAAAGCCGCTTGGCGCCACCATCACCAGTACCGGTACGCAGTTTGCGCTCTTCAGTCGACACGCTCTGGCGGTCTCGCTCTGTCTCTTCGCCGAGCCCACCGACGACGAGCCGCTTTTTGAAGTTGCACTCGATCCCGCGCGAAACCGTAGCGGTGACATCTGGCACATTCATCTTGCCGGGGTAGGCGAGGGTGCGCTCTATCTGTTTCGGGTTGACGGGCCCTACCAGCCCGAGCAGGGGCATCGGTTTAACCGCAACAAACTCCTGATCGATCCCTACGCCAAGGCTCTCAGCGGCGATCACCGCTGGGACCTGTCGCGTTCGCTTGGATATGATCCCGGCGCCGACGAGGGCGATCTCTCTTTCTGCGACGAGTCCAACATCGCGAGCGTTCCCAAATGCGTGGTGGTCTGCGACGACTTCGACTGGGAGGGCGACCAGCCGCTGAACTATCCGCTGCGGTTCAGCGTAATCTACGAGACTCACGTTCGAGGGCTGACCATGCACCCTTCGGCGGGGGTGGAGCATCCGGGAACCTACCGGGGTGTCACGGAAATGATCCCCTATTTCAAAAAACTCGGCATCACGAGCCTGGAGCTGCTCCCCATCCACGACTTCGATCGGCACGAACTCAACCGGACTCATCCCGAGACCGGTGAAGAGCTGGTGAACTACTGGGGCTACAATACGCTCGCGTTCTTTGCCCCCAAGGGTCTCTATTCCTCCGCGGGGTCCCGTGGAGAACAGGTGCGCGAGTTCAAGGAGATGGTGAAGGCGCTCCACGCTGCCGGCATTGAGGTCATCCTTGACGTGGTCTTCAACCACACCGGTGAGGGCAACGAGTACGGGCCCACCATCTGCTTTCGGGGCATCGACAACCGCGTGTATTACATGCTGGAAGACAACCCGCGGTACTACCGGAACTTCTCCGGCTGCGGCAACACGCTGAACTGCAATCACCCCATCGTGCGAACGCTGATTCGCGACTGCCTCCACTACTGGGTGGTCGAGATGCACATCGACGGCTTCCGGTTTGACCTTGGCTCCATTCTGGGGCGCGATCAGAAGGGAAACCTCATGGAGAACCCGCCGATCCTCGAAGGGATCGCCGAAGACCCCATTCTGCGAAACACCAAGATCATTGCCGAAGCGTGGGACGCCGGGGGCGCCTATCAGGTGGGCTGGTTTCCCGGTGGCCGCTGGGCAGAGTGGAACGACCGTTACCGCGACGACGTGCGGCGCTTTGGCCGTGGCGATAAGGGTCTCATTGCCGACTTCGCCACCCGCTTCTCGGGCAGTTCGGATCTCTACCTGCGCGACGGGAGAAAACCGTTTCACAGCATCAATTTTGTGACCTCGCATGATGGCTTCACGCTTCGCGACATGGTGAGCTACAGCCAGAAACACAACGAAGATAACGCAGAGAGCAACCGCGACGGCCACAACGCAAACTACAGCCACAACTACGGGGCCGAAGGCGACACCAGCAGCGTGGCGATTCTCCGCACCCGCCGCCGCCAGATGAAGAACTACATCGGTTGTCTGCTGCTTTCGCTCGGCACCCCCATGCTGCTCGGCGGCGACGAGTTCGGCCGCACCCAGCGGGGAAACAACAACGCCTACTGCCAGGACAACGAGGTCTCCTGGTACGACTGGACGCTTCGCGACGAATACGCCGACATCCTGCGCTTCACCTCCAAGATGATCCGGTTCCGGCTGTCGCACCTCTCCTTTCTTCGGCCGGAGTTCTTCACCGGCAAGGACTACTCCTACAACGCGATTCCCGACATCAGCTGGTCGGACGCCGCCGGCAAACCAATCGACTGGACGAGCCCCCGAAGCCTGCTTGCGATCCGTATCGACGGCAGTCGAGCCGAGATCCGGGCCGATCGCGACGACAACGATTTCTTCATCATGTTCAACGCTACCACCCGGGCCCAGGAGTTTGTGGTTCCGGCTCCACTCGCCGCACGACGCTGGCATCTCGCCGTCGACACGGCTGCCGAGTCGCCGGACGACTTCCACGACGTCGGTGTGGAACCGCTGCTGACGCGACCGAACGCCTGCACCGTGCAGGGCCGCTCCATCGTGGTACTGCTCGCCCGCTGAGCCGGCGTTGCGCCCGAGGCGCCATTGCACCACAGGCGCTGTTGACACGTGGCCGAAAATCCGGAACATGAACGGCATTCAGGAGGACGTTATGCCCGAGGTTCAGGCAGCAGAGCTCGACAAGCTCAGTGTGGAAGAGAGACTCTACCGGATTCGACACTCAACGGCGCACGTGATGGCGCAGGCGGTCTTACGGTTGTTTCCGGAAGGGAAGGTCGCCATCGGTCCACCCATCGAGAATGGGTTCTATTATGACTTCGACCTGCCGCGCAACCTCACGCCCGAAGACCTCGAGGCTATTGAAGAGCATATGCGCGAGATCGTTTCCGGCAATCACGAGTTCACCCGGAAGGTAGTGGATCGAGAAGAAGCGCTCTCGATGTTTGCCGATCAGCCCTACAAGCTGGAGTTGATCCGCGACCTTCCGGCCGATCAGGAAATCTCGGTCTACACCCAGGACAGCTTCACCGATCTCTGCCGGGGGCCTCACGTTGAGACTACCAGGCGGATCCAGCCCAAGGCGTTCAAGCTGCTCTCGATCGCCGGGGCGTACTGGCGCGGCGATGAAAAGCGTCCCATGCTGCAGCGCATCTACGGCACCGCCTGGGAAAATCCCAAGGACCTGCGGGTCTATCTGGACCACCTGAAAGAGGTGGAGAAACGGGATCATCGCCGGCTCGGCAAGGAACTCGATCTCTTCTCCACCCACGAGGAAGCCGGCCCCGGTCTGATCTACTGGCACCCCAAGGGCTCTCGCATCCGGGTGGCCATCGAAGACTACTGGCGCGCCCAGCACCGCCTCGGCGGCTACGAGCTGCTCTACACGCCCCACGTCGGCAAGGCGTGGCTCTGGCAGACCTCCGGCCACCTCGATTTCTACAAAGAGAACATGTACGCCCCGATGGAGCTGGACAACGCGGAGTATTTCGCCAAGCCGATGAACTGCCCCTTCCACATCATGATCTACAAAACGCAGATGCGAAGCTATCGCGATCTTCCGCTGCGCTGGGGCGAGCTGGGCACCGTCTATCGCTACGAGCGAAGCGGCGTCCTCCACGGCCTCCTGCGCGTGCGTGGCTTCACCCAGGACGATGCCCACATCTTCTGCACCCCTGCTCAGGTCAAGGATGAGATCAAGGAGGTGCTGCGCTTCAGCCTGCAGATGTGGGACGATTTTGGCTTCAAGACGATCAAGGCCTACCTTGCCACGCGGCCGCCCAAGAGCGTGGGTGACGAAGACCGCTGGCTGACCGCCCAGGCGTCGCTTCAGGAGGCAATCGAAGAGCAGGGGCTTGAGTTCCAGCTCGACGAGGGTGGAGGCGCCTTCTACGGGCCCAAGATTGACCTCAAGGTCAAGGACGCCCTCGGCCGTGAGTGGCAGATGACCACCATCCAGTTTGACTTCAACCTGCCTGAGCGGTTTGACATGACCTTCATCGACACCGACGGCAAGGAAAAGCGTCCCTACATGGTGCATCGTGCCCTGCTCGGTTCGCTCGAGCGCTTCTTCGGCGTGCTGATCGAGCACTACGGCGGCGCCTTCCCGGTCTGGCTTGCCCCCACGCAGGTGGTGGTGGTGCCCGTCGCCTCCGCTTTCAACGATTACGCCGCCGGAATCGCCAAACGGCTCTTCGCCGCCGGCTATCGCGCGGAGGCGGACCTGAGCGATGACCGCATGAACGCAAAGATCCGCAACGCCCAGACGGCGAAGGTTCCCTACATGCTGGTGGTGGGCGAGAACGAACAGAGTGCCGGGGCGGTCTCGATTCGGACGCGTACCGGAGAGCGCAAAGAAGCGATGTCGGTGGACGACTTTGTCGCCTGGCTTGGCGATAAGGTCGCGACGAGGGCGGAGATCTGATGGATGGAGCGTACCCCGAGCCAGGCGCCGCGAGCAACAGCGGCTCTCGTGCCGCGAAGGCGGTCGCCGAGCTCAAGTCGCGAGACCGCGACATCATGCTGCTCACCCACACCTCCGCGATTCTCGGTTGGGATCAGGAGACCTATCTTCCGAGCAAGGGTATCGACGAGCGCTCGGCTCAGCTGGCCCTGCTGCACGGACTGACTCACGAGCGTACCATCGCGCCGGAAAACCGGTCGCTGCTCGACGCAGCCGGCGCAAACGCGGATGGGGACCCGAGCCTGCCGCCCCTCGACCGCGCCTTTCTGCGCCGCTACCGAAGACGCTACGAGCGCGCGGTAAAGCTGCCGCAGGAGCTGGTGGTCACCCTGGCCGAAAAAACCAGCCGTGCCCAGGCGGTCTGGGTCGAAGCGCGGGAAGCCGACGACTTCCCACGTTTTGCCCCGCACCTGCAGGGTCTGCTCGACCTCCTGCTCGAGGTGTCCGACCGCGTTGGCTACGACGAACACCCCTACGACGCCTTGCTCGACCAGTACGAGCCCTTCATGAAGACGTCCAGCGTCGATCGCATCTTCACGGGGCTTCGCGAGCAGCTCGTTCCCATCGTGGAGGCAATTGCGGCGGCCCCGCAGGTGGATGCCTCAATTCTCGAGCGCGAATTCCCGGTTGCTGCGCAGGAGCGCTTCGGCCGCACGGTGATGGACGCCCTCGGCTATAGCCGTGACCGCGGGCGCCTCGACGTCTCCGCTCATCCGTTCACCACCACGCTCGGTTTCGATGATGTCCGAATTACCACGCGGTACAACGAGCGGTTCTTCAACAGCGCCATTTTCGGCACCATGCACGAGGTGGGACACGGTCTTTACGAACTCGGCTTTGCCGAAGAGCTTCGGGGAACCCTGCTCGCCGAGGGCACCTCGCTGGGGATCCACGAGTCGCAGTCGCGGATGTGGGAGAACATGATCGGACGAAGCCGCCCCTTCTGGCGCCACTTCTACCCCATCCTGCGCAGCCATTTTCCCGATGTCCTCTCTGATGTCGATGCGGAAGGTTTCTATCGTGCGATCAACCGGGTTGCGCCCTCGCTGATCCGGGTTGAGGCGGATGAGGTTACCTACGCCCTGCACGTCATTCTCCGATTCGAACTGGAAAAGGCGCTGGTGTCGCGTACGCTCTCGGTGAAAGACCTTCCCGAGGCGTGGCGGGCAAAGAGCCGTGAGCTCCTGGGCGTGGAACCCGCCAATGACCGCGAGGGAGTTCTGCAGGACATTCACTGGTCCATGGGCGGAATCGGGTACTTTCCCACCTACGCGCTGGGAAACCTCTACGCCGCCGCCTTCATGCAGCGGATCAACCGTGATCTGCCTGCGCTGTGGACAGAGGTGGGCGAGGGCAACTGCTCGTCGCTGCTCTCGTGGCTGCGAACGCATATTCACCGCCACGGCAGTGCCCGCACGGCGGAGGAACTCTGTGTCGAAATCACCGGGCAGCCGCTCTCGGCGGAGCCCTTCATCAATTACGTACGGGAGAAATACCGCGATATCTATGGCCTGGATTGAGCCGTTCGGCTGGTCGCCCTATCCCTGGATTGCCCTCGCTTCGCTCTGCTTTGGGGTTGCCGTTCGGGCTCTGCTGCCAATCCCGCGACTGCGCTCGCGTCATCGGCGGCGGGAAGAGCGTTTCGCGCTGACGGGCGGGGGGACCCGCCGCCGCCGTACCGTGCGAGCTCGCGCGATTGCGGCCGGCCTCTTTCTTCTCAGTTTCGTTCTGATTTTTGCGACCCTGGCGCTCCTGATTCCCGGGCCTGATCGATTCTTCGATCCCGATCTGGTACGGTTTGCCGCGGGTGTCGCCGCGCTTGGCTTTGTGGCCACCCTTGCCCCGCTGCTGCTCGGAGTTCCCCTGGTGCTGATTGCCGTGCCCGCGATTGCCCTTTTCAGCGCCTACACCGCCACCTGGCAGCCGCTTGGCGATCCGGAACTCGCCGTCGTTTCGGTGGCCAGACTTCGCGTTGTTGCCGCCAACGCCGGCCGCCTCACCGTCGAAGCGGCACCGGGAGCCGTGCCGACCGCAGCGGGATGGGAAGACCTGCTCGTCCCTGCATTCGAACTCCCCGGGGACGCGCTTGCGGTCACCGTCGATACCCTCCTTCCGCACCCGGCATGGCTTGTCGCAGGGTTGCGACCGTCGGTCCGCCTCACGAATATCGCCGGGTATCGCTTTGACGCAACCGAAGGCTCGTTCACGCCCACCGCCGACCACGCAATCCCCACCACCATTCGCACGACGGTGGGCGCCCGCATCGACTCCCTGCTGCGCGAGGGGAGCATTCCCGGGGTTCGCACCGCCGCGGTGCGGGGAACCCCGCGGCGGGTCGGGTTGCTGACCGAGTACCGTGCCCGCTTCGCTCCCCCCGCCCCGCCGGTCCTCGTCGACTGAACGCCGGTGCGCACCGGGGTGCGACGCCGGGTTCGGCCAAAAAGCACAATTTTCGCACCACCCGGGTAGTTTCCATCATGCCGGGGCCGAATCGCGACGATAGTCAAAACGATGATGATCACCTTCTACCGGACCGATTCCGGCGGGCGGCTGTTCTACTATTGTATCAGCGATCGCCAGCGTCACCTCTTCTCGCGTCACGCGTTTACCGTCTCCTGGGGCGTTGCCTTGACGCAGGGGCGCGAGAAAACCTTCACCTTCGACAGTCGCGAAGAGAAGGAGGCGAAGCTGCGCCGGATCATCGCCGGGCGTGTGAACGCAGGGTACAAGGTGCTCTATACGTATTTCCGTCGCAACGAGTACGGCGAGTTGCGTGCTGCGCTTCGCCCCCCGCGTCCGCACGGTTCGGAAGCGGCGTCGTAAGCGGTTCTTTCGCCTTGACAGTCCGACGGCGCCGCCATACGATGACGCCATGAATCTGCCACTCTACCTGACCGCTTCACGCCTGGTTTTTGCACCGCTCTTCTTTGTGACGTTCTTTATTCCGGAGTGGACCGGGACGTTTCACGTTGAATCGACGGTACTGCTCTGGGTGATGATGGTGATCATCGAGATCACCGACGCCGCGGATGGCGCACTGGCGCGGGCGCTCAATCAGGTGACCGATCTGGGTAAGCTGCTCGATCCTTTCTCGGATGTCATCAGTCGCCTCACCTATTTCATCTGTTTCACCGTGGCAGGCATCATGCCCGCGTGGGTGCTGATTATCATCTTCTACCGAGAGTACGGGATCGTATTCCTCAGGATGATCATGTACCGCGATGGAACGGCCCTCGCTGCAAGAAAGGGCGGAAAACTGAAGGCAATATTCTATTTCCTGAGCGGCATCATGGGTATGCTGGTGGTCACAATCGAGCGTACCGGGGTACTGACCGGCTCACTCGTTCCGATTCGAACGGGTGCGCTGGGAGTGTTCGCGGTGTCGGCGGTGCTCTGTCTGGTGTCGTTTATCGACTATCTGGCGGTATTCCGCACCTCGCGACGCGGCGCTTCCTGACCACTTCGGTTGACGTTTCGATAAAAAAGATATACATTGCGCACAGATCTTCGGGGCGGGGTGAAAGTCCCCACCGGCGGTGAATGCTCGATTTTCGAGTACAGCCCGCGATTCTGCCTGACTCACACAGACAGGCGGATTGAACCGGTGTAATTCCGGTGCCGACGGTTACAGTCCGGATGGGAGAAGATTGCATGATGTCTCGTTTCTCGGCCCTTCGTGGCAAGCGAAGCCTCGTGTTCTTTCGTGACGTGGGATCCCTCCCGCGTTCACACATCTCCCACACTGAATCAACGCTCCCGACCATCCTGCGGGGATGGATCTCGTGTCACAAGGAGCGGTGCATGGAACACGATCGTCCATACATGGAACGTGCGTTGCAGCTTGCCCGGCGAGGGCTTGGCCATACCCGGCCAAACCCCGCGGTTGGCGCCGTGCTGGTTCGTGACGGAAAGATAATCGGCGAAGGCTACCACCAGCGGGCCGGTGGCCCCCACGCTGAAGTTGCGGCAATCGAGTCGGCACGTGAGTCGGTACGTGGGGCTACGCTCTACTGCACCCTCGAGCCGTGCTGCCAGGAGGGGCCTCGTAAGCGAACCCCGCCGTGCACTCGACGCATTGTCGCGGAGGGCATCAGCCGCGTGGTCATCGCGACTCAGGATCCCAACCCGGAAGTCAACGGGCGGGGAGTGCAGATTCTGCGGGCCGCAGGTATCGAGGTCTCGGTGGGAATGTTGCGTCGAGACGCAGCCTTCCTGAACGAAGCGTTCTCCGCCGCCGTGCAGCTCGGCCGCCCCTTTGTGCACCTGAAAGCCGCACAGACCCTCGATGGCTATCTGGCCACCACCAACGGCCACTCGCAGTGGATTACCGATCTCGAAGCGCGGACCGAGGCTCATCAGCTTCGCGCGGAGGCCGACGCGGTGATCGTGGGAGCAGGAACGGTGTTCGCGGATGACCCCCTGCTGACCGTCCGCCACGTGAAAGGACGTCAACCGATACGCGTAGTGGTTGCCGGATCCCGTCCGATTCCGCCGTCCAGCAAACTCCTGTCGGGGGATGCCCCAACGATTGTGTTCACCCCGGAGAACGGAACAGCTCTGGTAGACCTTCGCTCCATGCTCGACCGGCTCTACCGCCAGGGAATCACCTCGGTGCTCGTAGAGGGCGGCGCTGCGCTGCTCTCGTCCTTCCTGCAGCAGGGATTGTGGGACAAGTTGACGCTCTTCACCGCGTTTCGCCTGCTTGGTGGCGGTCGGTCCACGTTTCGTGGGCTCGGTCGCTCTCGCATCGACGAGGGTGATCAGCTTCAGTTTCCCACCGTACGCCGTCTGGGCAATGGATTCATAATCCAGGGGTATCGTGACGCGCTCGAACTGTTTGGCGCGGACGTTATGGAGAACGCCGCTGAAGCGGAACTGCCGGTGCCGGGGGTGGTGCCGGAACTGTTGGAGGCATTCAGTGTTCACGGGAATTGTTGAAGAAGTTGGTGCCGTGCGGCGAATTGCGTCAATTCCCAACGGAATCGAGATGTGGGTAAGCTGCCGGCATATTCTTGACGATCTGAGCGTCTCCGACTCGGTTGCCGTTGATGGGGTGTGCCAGACGGTCACCCGGCGCGACGCCGAAGGGTTCTGTGTGCAGGCCGTTGGTGAGACGCTGGAGAAGACCACGCTGGGAACCTTTCAAGCCGGTCGCCCGGTGAATCTTGAGCGCAGCCTTCGCCCCGACAGCCGCATGGGAGGACATTTCGTGCAGGGCCACGTGCAGGGCGTGGGAACCGTAGCGGAGCTTCTGTCTCGGGGTGAGGGATACCTTCTGGTGATTGCGCCACCGCTTGAGCTCATGCGTTACATCGTTCGGGAAGGGTCGGTCGCTATCGACGGGGTCAGCCTCACCGTTGCCGACGTCCGCGATGACCGCTTCGGTATCAACCTCATCCCGTATAGCGCGGACGCCACCACCCTCGCGCGGTTTGCCGCCGGGGATCACGTCAACATCGAAGTAGACATCATCGGCCGCTACGTTGAGCGTTTTCTCAGCGGGTGGGCATCAGGCAAAACCGACTCTCCTCCGGCGCCGAGCCTCTCTCTGGAGAAGCTGGAACAGTGGGGGTATCGATAACGA
>SLTF01000406.1 GCA_007130025.1 Spirochaetales bacterium
CCTTCGAGCGGGGAGACGTTGACCAGGCGGAGGCGGTGGGAGTCCTGGGTGAGCGATTCGTGGGCGCCCACAGCGTCTGGCTGGATGACCACGACGTCCGGCGACTTGGGGATAGCCGGTCGTGCATCGTTCACAACCCCACCTACAAGCTCGGATACTCGGTCGACAGCGATGTGACCGGATTTGGCGACGGAATTGCTCCCATTGCCGACCTGTGTGCCGGCGGCTGCATGGTAGGCCTGGGTCAGGATGGCTGTATGGGTGACACGCAGGATATGTTCAAGGAGATGCGGATGCTCGCCTACACCCAGCACTACCGGTATCGCAACAAGGAGCTCTTCCCGCCGAGCCGACTCATCGAGATGGCGACCATCGACTGCGCCCGGACCATGCGCTGGGACGATGAGATTGGCTCGCTCGAGCCCGGGAAGAAAGCGGACCTGATCCTGATCGATGTCCGCGATCCCAAGTTCACGCCGTGGCTCAACATTCCGGCAAACGTCGTCTACCAGGCCAACGCAGAGAACGTCGACACCGTGATCATCGACGGCGAAATTGTCATGCAGGGGCGACGGGTTACCCGGTTTGACGAGACCGAGGTGCTGGAGGGCGCACAGCGCGCGGCGGCATCGCTCCTTGAGCGCTCGGGGTTGGGGCATCTGGCAAAGGCGGGGTTCATCCCGTGGGGCACGAGTGGGGCGGGGAGCAATTGAGCAACCTCGTAGCAGCAGAGATCTGATCAGGAGAGGACAAGATGCAGACAGGAGAGCGATACCGGTACGACGGTCCAACCGGACACTTCATCGACGGCGAGTTCATTCATGCGGCCGATGAGAACACCTTCGAGGTTGAGAACCCGGCAACGCGCGCGGTGCTCGCGCGAGTTCCCGAGGGCACGGCGACCGATGTGGACAACGCCGTGGCGGCCGCGCTCCATGCCTACCACACGGTGTGGCGGCGAACCACGCAGCGAGAGAAGGGCTGGTACCTGGCACAGGTGGCGGATCGACTGGAGAAGCAGGCGGAAGAGCTCGCACTGCTGGAAACGATGGAGAATGGGAAACCGATCGCGCAGGCGCGCCTGGACGTTGGGGAGGCAATTCGAAACTACCGCTACTACGCGGGCGTTGCGGACAAGGTCCAGGGCGTGACGATTCCGGAGCGCGACGGACTGTTTGACTACACGATCCGCGAACCCTACGGCGTCGTGGGTTCCATCATCCCGTGGAACTGGCCGCCGATGCACACCGCCGACTTCACCGCGGCACCACTGGCGGTGGGAAATACGGTGGTCGTGAAACCCGCTCCCGAGACGCCGCTGACAACCCTCTGCTTTGCCCGCATCTGGCAGGAGGTGCTGCCACCGGGCGTGATCAACGTGGTGACCGGGGCGGGCACAGCCGGTGCGCGCCTGGTCGAACACCCCGACGTGCGAAAGATCGCCTTCACCGGCCACGACTCTACCGGTGCGATGGTGGCTCAGAGCGCCGGCAAACAGGTGAAGAGTGTGATGCTCGAGCTCGGGGGCAAGAACGCCAACATCGTGCTGCCCGACGCCGATCTCGAGGCGGCCGCGCGCGGCACGGTGAACGCCTTCCTCAAAAACACCGGGCAGGCGTGCACTGCCGGTTCCCGGCTGCTGGTCCACGAGCAGATCGCCGAGCGATTTCTGTCTCGCATTCGTGAACTCGTGAGTTCGGTTCGTATTGGGCCGGGGTGGGACCCGGCAAACGACCTTGCAACGCTTGCATCGCTTCGACAGTACGAAAAAGTCGTTGGGTATATTGAAACAGGCAAGAACGAGGGGGCAACGCTCTTCTATCAGGGGACGCTCCCCGACGGATTGCCCAACGGCTACTTCGTGGCGCCGGTTGTTTTCACCGATGTGAAACCCGACATGAAGATCTGCCGCGAGGAGATCTTTGGACCGGTGCTCTCGGTTCAGACCTTTGCGACGGTCCGGGAGGCGGTTGATCTGGCAAATGGAACGCCGTACGGCCTTACCGCAGCGGTGTGGAGCACCAACATGATGATCGCCAATCGGCTCGTTCGCGAACTCGACGCCGGCATCGTGTTTGTGAACAACTACGCCAACAGTACCTTTCTTGGAGCGCCGTTTGGCGGATTCAAAAAGAGTGGCGTTGGACGCAAGCTTGGATTTGAGGATACCATTATGGAGTTTACGCAGAGCAAGACGGTGCGCACCGCCATCGCGGCGCCCGATCTGGAACAGCTCGATGACTATTACCGCAACCGCGCCACCGGCGCGACACAACAGGGAGGTTGGCTGTCATGAGTCCAATGGTAGACTATCTGCACGACGCGGGGATCGACTTCGCTGCGACCCTGCCGGACAGCTGGATACAGGAGTTGATACTTGGGCTGGAGCAGGACCCGCGGTTCATCCACGTCCCCCTTGCCAAGGAAGAAGAGGGCGTCGGAATCTGCGCGGGGGCGTGGATGGCGGGGCGTCGGCCGGTCCTGCTTCTGCAGAACTCGGGCCTCCTGAACTGTTGCAACGCGTTGACCACGCTCAACGGACTCTACGACATCCCGTTGTTGCTTCTGGTGAGTTATCGCGGAAGCCTGGAGGAGAACTCCTTTTTCCATGTACCGCTCGGTGCGGTCACCGGTCGAGTACTGGACAGCCTTGCGATTCCGTATGAGCTGGTGTCTACGGCTGCGGAACTTCCGAAACGGATTCGCGATGCCGCGTCGTTCACCAGAATCTCGCAGCGACCGGTCGCACTCTTGCTCAGCAAGTCATCGCTGGAGGCGGAATAACATGAAGCGCTACGAATGTCTGCAGGCGATTGCACAATCAATTGGGGAGTCGGTGGTAGTGACCAACATCGGTGGGGTTGCGGTTGAGTGGCAGCATCTCCACGATACCGAGTCGACGTTCTACTTGTGGCACTCGCTCGGGCTCGCCACATCCATCGCGTTTGGCATGGCGCTCTCGTGGCCCGAGCGAAAGCACGTCGTGTTCGAGGGAGACGGAAGCCTGCTGATGAACCTCGGTGGGCTCACCACCGTGGCAGAAAAGGCGCCGGGCAATCTGGTGGTAGTGGTGTTTGATAACCAGGCCCACGAGTCACCCGGCGGCTACCGCACGGCAACCGCGGGAACGGCCGACCTGGAGGCCATCGCTCGCGGCGCAGGGTTCAAATTCACGACCACGGCTCGCACGCTGCAGGAGTTTGAATCGGCGTTCCGTGCGGCGATGGATCGCAACGAGCTTTCGTTGCTGGTGGCGAAGGTTGCAACGGGAACGCACAACGTTCCGTTTCCGACCATGGACGCCAAAGAGAACAAGTACCGCTTTGTGCGCTGGATCGAACGAACCCGCGGCGTGACCATCTTCGAGCCCCCCGGCCACGTGACCAAGATGCGGGAATAATCGCCGCCGGTCTGGCACAACGCGCACCAATTCAGTATGGTATAGTAATCTCACAGATTATGACTCCGGCGTGGTCTCCAGGTCGGGGAACGGGGTACCGATGGATTTCATTGCAGAGCTGGGGGCAAGTTCGCTCGGAAGTCGACTCAAGCGGCTCGGTGACCTTCTCTACCAGGACTACGCGAAGCTCTACGAGGTTGCCGGCGTTCCGTTCAAGCCAATCTGGTTCCTTATTCTCAACTACCTCAGCACTCGCGAGAGCGGATCGATCACCGAGATTGCGGCGGCTCTTCATGTGACGCATCCCTACGTCAACCAGATTGCCGGAGACCTGATCAAGCGAAATGTCCTCGAAGCGTTCGCCGACCCCAACGACAAGCGCCGGCGGATGCTGCGGCTCACCGAGGGAGGCCGCGATCTGGTTGATCGGGCCCGCTGCGTCTGGGCAGCCATTCGTCGGGCTCAGGAACAGATCATCGCCGAGTCCGAAAGCGACGTCCTGGGCATTCTGGCGCGTCTCGAAGAGGCGGTTTATCAGCGCGGAGTGTTCGAGCGGGCGACCGAAGGCGCTGATGGTACAATTTTGTTGGAAATCCGCGGAAAAACGACGAAATAGTACTTTCTATTGCTCTCGGGCTGAAAGCAATCAGCTCTATTTATCTTTGATATAACAAATTAAAAATTGGGTAAGTAGTTTCGTAATTTGGCCCGCTCTTTGCATGTAAGTAATTACCAAAAATGCTGAATAAGGAGCGAGTAATGACACAGATAAAGCGGGTTATGGTATTTGCGACGGTTTTCCTGCTGGTTGGGGCAGGGGCGATATTTGCGGCAGGGTCACGCGAGTCCGCGGTCCCAACCGGTCCGATACGACTTCGAATGTCTACTGCGTTTACGCTGACGAGCGATCAGGAAGTTGGTGCAAGGCTGTTTCTTGAGATGGTCGAAGAGAGACTCGCCGACCGCGTTCGGATCGAGTACGTTGGTGGTCCTGAGTCCATCAACCCCTTCGAACTCGCCGAGGCAGTGCGTTCCGGCGTTGTCGATATTGGCGGGCTGCCCGGGAGTTACTTCTCGAACATGGTCCCCGAGACGGGAGCCATGTACCTCTCTCAGGTTTCGCCGGAAGAGGAACGAGCGAACGGTGCGTTCGAGCTGTTCGGCGAGGCGATTCGGGCTGGAGCCGGCGCGCACTACATCGGCCGGTACAATACCAGCTATCGTTTTAACTTTTACTCAGCGACCCCCATCCGAACGATGGCGGAATTCCAGGGAGTAACGTTCCGGTCGAGTCCCGTCTACCGGTCGTTCCTGCTTGCGCTTGGTGCAACACCGATTACGATGCCGCACAGCGAGGTGTACACCGGTCTCGAGCGTGGCATGATTCAGGCGATTGGATTGACGGACTTTGGTGTGCTCGAGCGTGGATGGAATGACCTGCTTCGGTACGTGATCGATCCCTCCTTCTACGGAAGTGATCAGGTGTTTATCGTGAATGCCGCGGCGTGGGATCGCCTTCCGCTGGATGTGCGTGAGGTAATCACGGAGATCATGGTCGAAGTTGAGTTCGAGAGCGGTATTGTGTTGCAGGAGATCATCGATCAAGAGCGCATTGATCTGGTCGAGGCGGGCATGCAGGTTCTGACGATCCCGAACGAAGGCGAGTTCGTGGAAATGGCGTACGAGTCGGCGTGGGATACCGTTCTGGAGCAGACCCCTGACACCGGGGCTCTCCTTCGCGGCCTGATCGCAGCGCCATAGCAGAGGCGGAACACCATGAGCAGTGGAGAAGTGGGCATCCAGAGCCGAATCGGCTCGATCTACTCGGGGATACTGACCGGTTGTGCGGTGATCGCTGCGGCGCTCATCGCCTCCATGGCAGTGCTGATTACCACTCAGGTGGTGCTTCGGTACGCGTTCGGTATCGTAATCCTGTGGGTCAACGACTACATTGAGTATACGCTGCTCGCTTCGACACTGTTTGGTTCGGCGTACCTCCTCAAACAGAAGGGGCACGTTGAGATCGATTTCTTCACCGCTCGACTGCGCCCTGCGGCGCGTCGGGTGTTCACGGTGCTTGCCCATGCAATCGGCACATTTGTTTGTGCGGCATTCTGGTATTCCAGTTCACTTACAACGATCGACCATTACCGGCGGGGTGTGCTGGTGATCAAGAGTGTGGCGTTTCCAAAGTATATTGTGCTGCTGCCGATCGTGGTTGGGTTCGCATTGTTGACCGTTCAGTTTGCAATTCTTCTTCTGCAGGAGGTACGGACTTCGGGTTCGGCCCCGAGCACGTCCGACGCCGGTTTCGACCTGTAGTGTCACGAGTATTTCGCGGTACGGAGGCAATTCATGCCATGGTGGGCTAGTCTGTTCCTCTTGGTCGGCGGGGTCTTTGGCTGTTTGATGGTCGGAGTCCCGGTCGCGTTTTCATTTTTGTTCGTGAACATCGTGGGAGGGCTGCTGTTCATGGGGCCCGGGGGCATGAATCAGATGGTCTTGAGCGTATTCAACTCCGTTTCCAGTTTCGTGCTCGCACCGGTTCCGCTCTTCATTTTGCTCGGGTACGTCATGTTTCACTCGAAGATGGCGCATCGAGCGCTGGATGTGGTCGAAGTCTGGTTGGGGAAGGTTCCCGGCAGGCTGAGTTTTCTCGCCGTGGGTGGCGGAACCGTTTTTGCGAGTCTTTCCGGATCGAGTATGGCCAGTGCCGCAATGCTCGGTTCAACCCTCATTCCTGAGATGCAGCGACGGGGGTACAGCAAGGCGATGACGTTGGGCCCCATTCTTGGTTCCGGCGGGATCGCCGTGATGATTCCGCCGAGTTCCCTGGGCGTTGTTCTGGGCAGTCTGGCGTTTGTTCCTATTGGCCGGCTTCTGATCGGGGGCGTCATCCCTGGTCTGCTGCTTACCGCCCTCTATACCCTCTATATGATCGGTGTATTCACCGTGAATCCGGCGTCGGCCCCTGCGTACGACGTTCCGCATACTCCTCTTTCGCGCAAGATACATGACTTTGCCGCCTATGTTCTGCCGCTTGCCGTCATCGTGTTTCTCGTTGTCGGCCTCATCGTGCTTGGTATCGCAACGCCGTCGGAGTCCGCCGCGATGGGTGCCATCGGAGCGTTTCTGCTTGCGGCGGTGTACGGGAAATTGAACTGGATGGTCGCTCGCGAGGCGTTGGCCGGTACTCTGAAAACCAGCGTCATGGTGCTCATGATTATCGCGGGCGCTACGGGTTTCAGCCAATTGCTCAGTTTCTCTGGAGCCGCGCGGGGCTTGGTCACCTTTGTACTGAGCCTGGACCTCAGTCCCATGGTTCTCCTCTGTGCGATGATGCTGGGACTTCTGATCCTTGGGTGTTTTGTAGAGCAGACTTCAATGCTGATGATTACCATTCCGCTGTATATGCCGATCGTTCACGCCCTGGGATTCGATACGGTCTGGTTCGCAATTCTTGTGTTGCTTACGCTCGAGATGGCAGCAACAACACCCCCCTTTGGCCTGGTATCGTTTGTGGTCAAGGGGCTTGCACCGGAGGGCACCACCATGGGCGACGTATATCGAGCCGGGCTTCCCTATCTCGCATGTGATTTTATTGCGATGATCCTGATCCTTGCGTTTCCCGCGATTGTAACCTGGCTTCCCGGCTTCATCAGATGACGGGCGACCATTCGATAACCATCCGAAACATCTCGACACTGGTCACGATGGAGCCGGCCATCGGACACGGGGATCTCGGGGTTCTTCATGAAGCAACCATCCGTGTGTCCGGAGGGGTAATCACTTCAATTGAGACGGCAGCCGATGCTTCGGGCAGACCCTCCGCCGCCCGCCCGCCCGCCGCCGGCGCAGAGATAGATGCGACTGGACTGATCGCCATACCGGGACTGGTGAATGCGCATCACCATCTCTACCAGAGCTTCCTTCGCGGCCTGGGTGCAAACGAAGACCTCGTCGGCTGGTTCCAGGCTCGCGCGCCGTACCTTGAACGGTACACCAGCACGACTCGTTTCCATGCGGTCCGTTTGGGTTTGCTGGAGAGCATTGGCTCAGGAGTCACGACCGTATTCGAGTTTGCGTCCAACACCCGTGATGAGAGGGATATCGAACAGACGGTGCGTGCGGCTGAGCAACTGCCGGTACGAATGGTTCTTGGGTATCAGCCCCCAATTGGCGGCCCGTCGGACCTCGGCCCGGCGGTAGCCCTCTGTGAAGCGCATCCTGTCGTCGAGCGGCTGTTCGGTATACCCGGCGCCGTGATCCCGGAGCGCCACGACCGCGATCAGGTTGCCCGGTTTGTCTCGGTGGTGGAGCAGGCGCGCCGGGACGGACTTGGAATCGCGACGCATGTTCTCGAGCATCGAAGCGAACGAAATGACGGAAGTCTCAACTTTCTGAGAGAAACCGGCGCATTGGGCCCGGACACGATACTCGCGCACTGCATCCATCTGACTTCGTCCGATATCGCATTGCTGGCGGAAACCGATACACGCGCGGTGTACAATCCAATGTCCAACATGCGCCTCGGATCGGGCGTCATGCCGCTGTCGAAACTTCACGAGGCGAGTGTTCGTGTCGCGCTGGGTAGCGACGGGGCAACGGCGGACAGCGGCGATTTCTTCTCGGCGATGCGGTCGGGAATCGGTCTGCAGCGTGCTCTGCACGAGACGCCCGACGTGTGTTCGTATGAACGCATCCTTCGTATGGCAACGATCGAAGGCGCAGAAGCGCTTGGGATTTCGCGGAGGGTGGGGTCGATTGCTGTTGGCAAATGTGCCGACCTCGTCCTGATCAATCCGAGTGTCGCCAATTTTGCCGGTGGAATCGATCCCGTTGCGCAGGTTGTGTTTTCCGCGCAGCCGCGGAACGTTCATACGGTCATTCTCCGGGGGGAGCCGGTTCTCAGCAATGGCGTGGTCTTGAGCGCCGACGCAGAGGAGGTCATCGCGGATGCCGCGCAGGCCGCTCGTCGAATCATCGGCGCAACAGACCCGTCCGGGTGAACAGGTGGATCATCAATGATCAATCGAAGCGAAACCGCGCTGAAGGGAATCATTGCGACTCCCGTGACGCCCCTCGCTGCGGATGGATCCGTGGACTACGCTACGCAGAAGCGCATGACCCGATTTCTGGTGGCGCACCGTGTCCACGGGATCGCAATTCCAACCCATATGGGCGAGAGCCTTCGCCTTTCCCTCGATGAGCGTCTGCAGCTCGCGCAAAAGACGGTTGATTGCGTGGAAGGATCGGTACCCGTTATGGTCCACGTCAGCGCGACCGACCGGCGCGATGTCATTCGGCTCGCGTCTGATGCCGAACGGATCGGCGCTTCCGGAATACTGGTGCACCCCCCGTACCACTCGCGGCTCACCGCGCCGGCTCTCGAAGACTACTTTGCGTCGATTCTCTCGGAGGTCAATATTCCGGTGTACGGGTACAATTCCCGGTCGGAGGGAGGGTACTCGGTGCCCGGAGATCTCGTGGCTTCGCTCGCAAGCACGTGGAGCCACTTTCGTGGAATCAAGGACATCAGCGGCTCGATCGACTATCTCGCAGAGGTCTGCGGGTTTGCAGCCCGCGTAAACCGGGAGTTCTCCATACTGGTGGGAGGAGAGCATCTGGTGGCGGTTCTTGCGCTTGGCGGGCACGGCGCGTTTGCCGGAGCCTTTGCGATCGTTCCTCGAATGATCCACGCGCTCTACGAAGCGTGTGTACAAGGGAACATGGCCGTCGCTCGGCCGCTGCAGTTCCAGCTCTCGTCGCTGCTGCAGGTGCTCTCCGTTCACTACCCATCGCGCTACAAGATCGCACTCGAGATCATGGGACGGCCCACCGGCAGTCTGCGTCTCGAGGTGGGCGGCGAGTACCAATCCGAGCGGAGTGTCGTGGAACAGGTCCTGAAGGAGATCGGAGCGATGGAGACGGAACCGCACGGGTGGGTGACCTCCGATTGACAGCTGGTACGCATGCCGGCTCTCGGGTGACTCCCGGGGCTCCCTTCAACTCCGCGCCTCCCCGCGCATGAACCACACAATCGCGTTGACATCTCCCCATTCCGTGATATAGTTAGTTACTGAAAGTAATCAAACAGGAGAGCGTTGTCATGAGCCGGACGAGTGAGCTTCATGTGGGGTTGGCGTTTACCGGGCGGAAGCGGCCGGGGTTTGACCAGGAGTACGGGGCGCGGATGGAGCAGCAGGTGCGCGA
>SLTF01000451.1 GCA_007130025.1 Spirochaetales bacterium
AGACCGGATAGTTGCGCCAGCCCACGTGCTCCACCATGCCCACCGACGCCACGCGATCGTAGCTGCCGCTGAGAGCACGATAATCCTGCAGCTCGATGGTGACCGGCAGCCCGCGGCAGCGCTCGCGGGCAAGCTCGGCCTGCCGGCGCGACACGGTGACCCCGGTCCCGGTAACCCCGTACCGTTCGGCGGCGTACTGCAGAAGGCTCCCCCACCCGCACCCGATATCCAGCAGCGTCATGCCGGGCTGGAGCTCCAGTTTCCGGCAGATGAGGTCGAGTTTTGCCTCCTGGGCCTCGTGGATGTCGGCTGCGTCGCGCCAGTATCCGCAGCTGTAGACCATGCGTCGGTCGAGCATGGCGGAAAAGAGATCGTTTCCGGTGTCGTAATGGCGTTCGCCGATCTGAAAGGCCCGGCGCAGCACCTGCGGGTTTCCAAAGCGAAACCGCATCGCCACCAGCATGGCTCGCCGGTCACCGCGCACGCGCTCTTCGATGCGTGCTTCAAACAGCCTGGCGATGAACCCGTCGATCGATTCGGTATCCCACCAGCCGTCCATATATGACTCGCCAAGGGCGAGGGATCCCCCGCCCATCACCCGGCCCCAGAGCCGGTTATCGTGTACCTGGATGTCCCAGGGGCGGCTTCCTCCAACCTCAATGCCCGCCTGCTCAAGCAACCCGCAGGCGAGACGCTCCGCCGTACGGCTCATGCGCTCCTCCTTCCGTTTGGGTCGGTTCAGTGTACCATGACCCGGGGGAACCGCCGGAATCCGCGCTTCTTCTTCGTTGACACCGGGTACCGGCGGGCCTATCATTTGGGGGTCGTGCGATCCACAGTCACCGGACGGAACCGCGAACACGCGGACGACAGGATCCTCTCTCTCCTCGCCACCGACGCGTTTCTGACTGGTCTGGCATACGGACTCCTGTACAATATCGGGTACACGCTCCTCGTCTACCGATTCGGCTCCGCCGGACTCCGCGGCGCCTACCTGCTCGCCGGCGCACTCGTCCCGCTTGTGTCGATGGTGTTCCAGGCGATTGAAGAGCGCATCCCGATTTTTCGCCTCTCGGCGGGCACCAAACTGGTCTTCGCCGTCGCGACACCCGCGCTCTTTCTGGTCACGCGGCTTGGTGGGGCAGAGCCGATCATGCCCTATCTCGTCATGCTGACCTACACCATGGGATCGCTCTACGCCTTCATGCTTCGCGGATCGATTGCGGCGGAGATCTATGACCCACGAACGCTCAAGGGGGTCTACCCCCGGTTGACCGCGTGGGAGATGGGAGCGGTGATCTGCGCAGGACTCGCGGTCGCACCGCTTTCGCGCATGCTTGGTTCTGCCGAGGCCGTTCTTCCACTGATCGGTGTCGTGCTCCTCGCGTCGCTCTGGGTTGGCCGCTGTGTGCGATCACACGCCGGGGTACCCGAGAAGGCTCTGCATCACTCGCACGAACACAAGAACGAGCGGCACTCGGTCATCACAACCGTGCGCACCATGGTGACCAACCGGTACGCGATGCTGGTCTTTCTCTACCAGTTCCTCGCCTTCACCACCTCCCTCCTCGTTCAGTATGTAGTCTACTCGCAGGCCCAGCGGGTGTTTGCGGCGCAGACGGATCTCACGCAGTTCATCGGGCTGGCGAAGTCACTGGTCACCGCGGGCGCGATGCTCTTCACCTTCCTGGCCGCCGGAGCCCTGTTGATTCGCTACGGCATGCTCGCAGGGTTGGGTGCCGGACCGGTGCTCGTTGGTACGGGGATTATCGCATCGCTGATTGCGGGCAGCGTCGGCGTGCCACCGCGAGTCTTTCTCTCGGTGCTGGTCGCCGTTCAGGTGCTCGAGTACGGTTCGTACTCGGGGTTTGCAAAGACGTCCCTGCAATCCGCTTTTCAGCCGCTTCCGGCTCACGAGCGCGAGGCGGTGCACGGTTTCGCCCAGGGCGTCGGTATCCCGCTCAGTTACGGCGTCAGCGGTCTGCTGCTGGTTGGGCTCACCGCCATCGGGGCCGCGGGCGCCGCGTATGCGGTTGGGGTAACCCTGGTGCTCACGCTTGCGTACGGCATCGTGGGAATCCTGCTCTTTCGCGCCTACGGGAACCAATTGCGAACGTCACTGGCGCGCCGGCGCATTGAGGGTGTTGACCTGGTATTCAGCGATGCGTCAACCCGTGAGGCGCTGCGGCGGTTGCTCGATACCCCGGATCGCTGGCAGGTGCACGCCGCGCTCGACCTGATGAACGAGGCGCGCATGCCCGACTACGAGGCGTACCTGCACGAGCTTATCAAAAGCCCCCATTCCGGGGTGCGAACCGAAGCGTTTATTCGCGTGGAAGCGCTGCGCCCGCAATGGGCAGAGCCAATTGCTCGCGCGGTAGTCTCTGGTGATGACCCCGTTGACGTTCGCTGCGCGGCGGTTGGTGCATGGTGTGCAACCAGCGAAGACCCGGTTGCCGATGTGTCTCCGCTGCTCACCTCCCGGGAACCGCAGATCCGCGCAGCCGCAGTGACCGGACTCTTTCTCTACGGCGGAATTAACGGAATCCTCACCGCCGGTGATGTGTTCAACCTGCTGCTCAACTCGACCGACCCGGTCGACCGGACGCACGCCGCCGATGTTCTGGCACGCCTTGCCGTGAAATCGTTCTACCAGCCCGTGAAGCAACTGCTACGGGACGCAGACGGTGACGTGCAGATCGCCGCACTACGCGCCGCCGGTGCGGTTGCCCACCCGGTGCTGTTGCCCGAGGTCCTCCGCCTGAGCAAACCGCCGACCACCCGCGCAGAGGCGCTCACGGCGCTGGCATCATTTGGGGATGCGCTGCACGAGCTGTTGCGAGAAATCCTGACCGGACAGTCGCTATTCGAGCCCGAGACCTGTGTGCGGGTTGTACGAGCAGCGTCTCGCTCCAGCGATCACTCAATCACCGAGGTACTTGCACGCGGATTGACGCTCCCGCCGGGCGATCTGAGCTTCGCCGTTCTTCAGGCGCTTGTCTCGTCGGGGTATCGGGCAACCGGAAGCACCGCTGAGACCGTGCTCCGGGCGATCGAGGAGCGGCTTCAGCGCGCCGCCGTCGCGGTGATGACACTGCACGACCTCGACGAGCCAGGTCGTGCCGGATCCGGCCACGCAGAATCGCGCGCCCTGCTGTCCGCCGTTCAGGACCGATACCGCCGTGACGTGGAGGAGATCTTCCTGCTGCTGTCGCTGCTCCACGTTCCCGACGAGGTGCAGGGAGCGCGCAGGAAGATGCTGGAAGGAACGCAGCGCGACCGGGCCCTGGCCGCGGAGATGCTTGACGTCACGCTCAGCGGTCCCCTGCGCCCGAAGATGTTGGCGGTAACCGAACACCGCGACGGGCAGCCGCCGTCGGTCGCAACCTACACCGAGCTGTTCGCAGTATCCCCATTGGGGGGCGTATCGCGCGTGACGCAGATTCTCCATGATAACCGGCAGTGGCCTGAGGAGTGGCTGCGGGTCTGCGCGGGCGCGGCTGCATGGAGACTCGGCATCGTTTCAGACCAACCGGAGGATAGCGTGCTCACAACAATCGAACGGGTGCTGGCACTCAAGACTGCCGATATGTTCTCGGGTATTCCCGATTCGGTGCTCGCACACATCGCCTCGATCATGGAAGAGGTGGACGTGCACGAGGGCGAGGAGTTCATCCGCAAAGGAGAGCTTGGCACCTGCATGTTCATCATCCGCGAGGGCCGCGTGGCAATTCACGACGGCGAGCGAAAATTTGCCGAACTCGCCGCGGGAGAGGTGGTCGGTGAGATGGCAGTCCTCGATCCGCAGCCCCGCTCGGCGTCGGCCACCGCGGTGGAAGAGACGGTACTCTTGCGCCTCGACAAAGACCCCTTCGACAGCGTCATCGCCGACCATCCGTCGCTTGCCCAAGGGGTGATCGCGGTACTGTGTCGCCGCCTTCGCGGCGGCTTGAGGGATGGGTGACGGAAGGGCAGTCAAGCGGTCGATGCGATTCAGAGCGATACATCTGCCAGTCGATGTTTTTGTATCAGTAAATGTAGTGTGCTACACTATGATGCGGGGGTAACGCATCATGCGAGAAATAGCCGCCAAAGATGTTTCCTCGGTGAACCTGGACCGGGTTCTCACCGTCGATCTGACACGCCGTCTGCCGGATATCGACCGCCTGCCATCACTGCCGGACGATCTTGAGTACTACGGTCGATTCGCGCTGCTGCAGAGTGGAATACTCTGGTTTGGCGATATCCACTCGAGCCACCCCGGCACCTCGCAGGCGAGATTCTACTGGGCGGTTGGCGACCGGACCCTGTTCATCTCACCCGACGGCTCCACGCTTGGCTGGCAGGAGCTGATCAACGCGAAGACGGTCCGGTTCATTGCCGCCAAACTCGATCTGCGCAAACAGTTCCGGTTCTTCACCGTGATAGTGTAGCTCGCGGCGGATCGTTCACGCCGGGCGGTTTTTTCCCACCGAAGGGAAAACCATGATACCATTACGCGAACCGATCAGACAGTCCACGAACTTCGCACAAGGGGGTCGTATGGATCAGAGGTCGCCCACTCCGGACGAATCGTTCGAACGAAGAAAATCCGCAATCGGTATTCGCATGACGCTGCTCTACTCGCTGGTATACGCCGGCTTCGTCGCGCTGAGCGTCTTTCAGCCTGCGTGGATGGGTGTGAGAGCCCTCTTCGGGCTCAATCTGGCCGTAACCTACGGTCTGGGCCTCATCATTCTGGCCATCCTCTTCGCCCTCATCTACAACCAGCTCTGCCGGGTACCCAACGGGTCAGCCGGCGGATCCGGTGCGCAGACGAAGGGGGGAAGACCATGACCGTTGTTGTCTTTCTGGTCTTTGTTGCGCTGGTGCTGGCGGTATCGAGCTACACGAGCCGGCGTGCCCGCGGCGTGGGCGGCTACTTCGTGGCCAATAGCTCCATCCCGTGGGGCATCAACGGCATCGCCTTCGCGGGCGGGTACCTCTCGGTTGCAAGCTTTCTGGGTATCTGTGGTCTGATCGCCTTCTTTGGCTACGACGGGTTTCTCTACTCCATCGGTTTTCTGGCCGGATGGATCGTGGCGCTCTTCGTGATTGCCGAGCCGATGAAGCGCCGGGGAACCTTCACCTTCTCCGACGCGCTGAACCGCACCTTCAATCATCCGGGAATCCAGCTGGCGGCGGGCTTGAGTGTGCTGGTGGTGTCGCTCTTTTATCTGGTACCGCAGATGGTTGGTGCCGGGGTGCTGGTGGAGCCCCTGTTGGGGATTCCCCACTACTGGGGTGTGATCATCGTTGGTTCGGTGGTGATTGTGATTGTGGCCGGCGGCGGCATGACGTCGACCACTTACGTGCAGTTCTTCAACGGTGGGCTCCTGTTGCTGGTGGCCGCAACGCTGACCCTCGCCGTGCTGGCGCGGGGAGTCGGCACCGCCGATCGCCCCCTCGAGGAGGGAGCCGGTGGCGTGCCGAGCTACCAGTTCCGCGAGTTGCCGGTTCGCGTTCAGGGCGACTCGGTTGAGGTGGCGCTTGACGGGGTCCGAACGGTTGACCGCCACGCGGTAATCGACCGCTATACCGGCGACGAGGCGCTGGTCTTCTATCGGCTCTCACACCTGGTGCCCGCGGTGTCCGATGGCCCCGACGGATACGCCGCCGACATCAAGGGGAGAACGGTCCGTCTGGACGGAACCTCGGGACCCGGGTGGAGCGTGGAGTCGCGCGACGGGCGGCAGTTTGTCCGCATTGAGGAGTGGTGGAGGCTGGACACAACCGGTCCTCCGCGGCTGGTGGAGACGCAGGCTCGCACGGTGCGGTCCGACGGGGAGGTGCTGCTGAATGGGGCGCCCGAATCGCCGGCGAACCGTATCCGGCAGATGGGCGGGGTTTCGGCGCTGCCCGCCCGGTACGGGGAGCGCACGGGCAGCGTCGGGCCGCTGCGACTGCTGGCAGTCTTCGCCGACCGCGACACCGTGGTTCAGCTTCCGCGGGCAACGACATTCTCCACCGCCGCCGGCGAGCGTGTCACAATTCACTACGAAGGCGCCCTCTCGGGCTCAACCTTCATGCGCCCCGGGTTGATGTTTCCGCTTGAGGCGCGGGCGGGTGAACCGGGCATCACGACCCTGCTCAACCGGCTCAACTTCATCTCGCTGATGCTCGCGCTCTTCTTCGGTACCTCCGCTCTGCCGCACATCCTGATCCGCTACTACACGGTGCCGAGCGCCGACGCGGCGCGCAAGTCCACCATCGTGGCCATTGGCGGTATCGGACTGTTCTACATCCTGACGATGTATCTCGGCGTGGGAGCCGTCGCTTCGGGTGCGCTCAACCCGGAGACCAGCAACATGAGCGCTCCGCTGCTCGCGCGAAGCTTCGGCGAGATTCTGTTCGCGATAACCTCGGGGGTCGCCTTCACCACGGTACTCGCTACCGTCTCGGGACTGATCATGGCCGCCTCCGGCGCGGTGGCCCACGATCTGATGGCGAACATCGTGCGCCGCCCCGTGTCGGATACGGCAAAGGTTCGCGCGGGCCGCATCGTGGCGGTGGTTGTGGGGTTGGTCGGCATCGTTCTGGGGATTGCGTTCCGCGACATGAACGTATCGTTTCTGGTGGGTTGGGCGTTTGCCGTTGCCGCATCGGCAAACCTGCCGTCGCTGCTGTTCATGCTGTTCTGGAAGAAGACCACCGCGCAGGGCATCATCGCCTCGATTCTGGTGGGCATTGGATCATCGGTTGCGCTCATCCTGCTGAGCCCCGACATGTGGTCGCGCTACGGGTTTGATGCGGCAACCGCGCCCATGCCAATCAACCAGCCGGGAATCGTCTCCATCCCGTTGAGCTTTCTGGTCCTGGTGATTGTGTCGCTTGCAACGCAGAACCGACCTCAGCCGGTTCCGCGGAATTCGTAACTCACCTTCTTCTGGATCGCCTGAATCTGGGAGAAGGCGTGCTTCACCGTGCTGATCTCCAGTTGGGTGAGGCTTCGCGGGTCGATCGCGTTGTCGGGTTCCAGACCGTCGGCAACGCGGTCCGCCTGGCGACGGTAGCGCAGCTGCATCAGTGCGCCGTACGCCTGCACCACGGTCCGGTGACTCTCCTCCGAAATCTCACCGATCTCCGCAAGCGCGTCCAGCCGGTCGAAGGTGTTGGTCTGCTCGAGCTGCGCCCGAAGCGCGAACACCCGGGCGAAGTTGACAATGGGAAGCATCGCGTCCTTGATGTTGAAGGTGCCGGGCGCCTCACCGCCTGAACCAGTGAGGATCTTGCCAAACGCCCCGAGCGGTGGTTTGTAGTGCAGCGTATCGAGGGCGAGGAATGACAGTACCGCCGGTCGACACGCGATTGCCTCGCGAACGTGACGCTGCAGTTCCCGCAGCAGACCCGCATCGCCGGCCACCGCCCGGTGGTCGAAGAAGACGTTGCAATGGGCGATCGCACTCCCGTCTGGCTCTTCGATCCATTCGGTGAAGTAGCGCTTCCAGGTATCGAGCGGCTGATTCCACTGTGGAGTTCTGGCCATCGCATCGCCACGGCAGTGACGGTACCCAATGCGATTCAAGTCGTCGCACACCTCGGTGCCCAAACGAACAAAATACTCCGCGGCGCGTTCGGCGGGATCTTTAGATGCCGCATCCGAAGCTGCATCGGACACCTGCACAGGCCGGTAGATGAGCGCGTTGTCCTGGTCGGTTGCCAGGGTCTGCTCTTCACGCGCCTCGCTGCCGAGCGCCACGAAACAGAACGCCGACGGCGGGGGCCCCAGCCGCTCAAGCGCGAGCGCAACCACGCGGCGGGTAATCGCGTCCGATACCGCGGTGGTGACGTGACAGATGTTGCGGGGAAGAGCCCCGGACTCCACCAGCGAGACAACCAGGCCGGGCAGCCTGCGGTAGCACTCGGCAAGATCGTCCACGCTGCGCGCACTTCGAATCTGCTGGGTGAGCACGACCAGGGAGTAGCGGTCCGGCCTCACCGCGCGGCTGCTCTCTACCATGCCCACCAGACTCCCCGCCGCGTCCACCACCGCAAGGTGATCGACGTTCCGCTCCCGCTCGAGCAGCGACGCCTCGAAGAGCGGGGCGTGCTCCCCGATGGTCACAACCGGCGCGCTCATGATGCGCGACACCGGTTGCCGGGGGTCGAACCCGGCCGCCACAACCCGTTCGCGAATATCCGCATCGGTCACGATTCCCAGCAGCTCCTGCGACGGACCCATCACCAGCGCCGCATCCGAGTTGTTGCGGCCCATCATTCGCACGACCTGCGAGACCGGGGTGTCGAGGCTGCAGCGAAGCGGGTCCGTCATGGAGTTGCGTACCGGCTCGGTCAGGAAGAGCATGGAGGTCTGCAGCTGCGCGATGAGCCGCTCGCGTTGCCCCTGCGACTGCATGGCGCGGTGGCGGGAGAGATTCTGAATGCTCAGAATCAGTCCCTGTCTCCCCGAGTAGAATACCGGCGTTGCCGAGATCAGAACGGGAACCGCCTGGCCGTTCTTGTGGCGCAGCCGCGCCTCGAACGGCTCACGCACCTCGCTTCCCGCCGCCAGGCAGGCGATCTGGTCGCCACTCTCTTCGGAATCCTCGGAGGTGATGAGATCGTGCAGATCCAGAAAGGCGAGCTCGGACGCCCCATAGCCGATTGCATCCAGCAGGGTCCGGTTGGCGTAGGTACAGCGCCCGTCCACCAGCAGAAGCGTCCCTCCCGCGGCCGACTCCACCAGCGCACGGTAGCGCTCGTGCGAAAGCCGCAGGTCCCGCTCGGCGGCGCTGCGCCGCCGCTCCACCTTCAGGCTCTGGTAGGCAACCACCACCAGCAGCCCGACCACCACCACCAGCACCAGGAACGATGCGTCGATCATCCGGCCGGTGATCGAGCGGATCTCTCGACGCACATCGTCCACGTAGATGCCCGTACCGATGATCCACTCCCACGGCGTAAAGCGACGGACGTAGGACTCCTTGGCCTCGAGCCGTTCTGGATCGTCCTGCCACTGCCAGACGTAGGTCACGTAGCCCGACTCGCCGTTCTGCACCGCGGCAACGAACTCCACGAAGGGTCGAACTCCATCGGGGTCGGTAAAGTCGCCGATGTCGTGGCCTTCCAGGTCGCTTCGATAGGGGTGCATCACCATGCGCGGATGCAGGTCGGTGATCCAGAAGTAGTCGAGCCCCTCGGCACCGTATCGCATTCGCCGAATCCGCTCCACCGCGGTCGCCTGTGCCTCGTCAAGCGAAAGCCGCCCTTCCTGCACCTGACGGTGGTAGTCGGCCAGGATGCTCCACGCCGAGTTGGTCAGTTCGGTGGTGATCTCACGCTTGCGTTCGAGCAGTCGCTCTTCCATGGTGGGAATGAGCACCGCGAAGATCAGCCCGACAAAGATTCCAATCACCAGGACGGAGGGCAGAACGATGCGGGCAAGCAGCCAGCGCCAGTTGATGCGGCCTGCGTCGAGATGAGCGCTCCCCACCTCAACATCTCGGTCGACGCAGCCGTACATGCCGTTCTCGGCACTGCCCGCAATTGCCGCGCGCAGGCGCCGCCACCGAGCCGCGGGGATCTCGACACCCAGCGGTGCACTGTCCGCGCGCTG
>SLTF01000103.1 GCA_007130025.1 Spirochaetales bacterium
AGGTGGACGGCAAACGCCATCTGGTGCTCCGACAGCCCATCGGCGTGGTGGCCGCCATCTCCCCGTGGAACTTCCCGCTGCTGCTGGCGGCGCGCAAGATTGCCCCCGCCATGGCCGCCGGATGCACCGTCGTGCTGAAGCCGGCGAGCCAGACGCCGGTCTGTGCGATCAAGCTCGCCGAGTGCATGCACGAAGCCGGGGTTCCCGCCGGCGTCTTCCAGGTGATCTGCGGCCCGGCTGCTCCCATTGCCGCCGAGTTCAGCGAAAACCCCATCTGCGCGAAGATCTCGTTTACCGGCTCCACCGAGGTAGGAAAGAAGCTCATCGAGGCGTCGGCGCAGACGGTGACCAAGCTCTCGCTGGAGCTCGGCGGCCACGCCCCCGTGCTGATCTTTGCCGACGCCGACTTCGAGCAGGCCGTCGAGGGCGCCATCATCACCAAGTTTCGAAACACCGGCCAGTCCTGCATCGCCGCCAACCGGATCTACGTGGAGCGGTCGATCTACGAGCGGTTCCTCGCGCGCTTTGTGGAGCGCGCCCGCGAGCTCAAGGTGGGCCACGGCCTCGAAGAGGGCGTGGCCGTGGGAGCGATGGTCAACCAGCAGGCGCTTGATGACGCCATCGCCCACGTCCGCGACGCGGTAGCCGCCGGCGCCCGCCTGCTCTGCGGCGGTGAGGCGGTACCGGGAAGCGCCGGCTTCTTCCTGCAGCCCACGGTTCTCGCCGACGTCCCAGACGGTGCGGTCTGCATGCGCGAAGAGACCTTCGCCCCGGTTGCCCCGGTGGTCCCCTTCGACACGGAGGAGGAGGCGCTCGCCATGGCCAACAACAGCCGCTACGGCCTCGCCGCCTACGCCTTCACCAGCAACTTCAACCGCGCCTTCCGCGTGATGGAAGGCCTCGAAGCGGGCACCGTCTGCATCAACGACGCCGTACCCGCCACCAGCAACTGCCCCTTCGGCGGCATGAAAGAGAGCGGCATCGGTCGTGAACTGGGCATCGAAGGCATGGACGAGTACCTCGAGACCAAGCACGTCTCCATCGCGGGCATCGGCTGAGGCTTCAGCCCGTGGGGGTGAACTCGTTGCCCACCTTGCGGGCGCGTTCGGTCTTGTCCAGGTTTACCCCGAGCGCGAGGCCAAGCTCTACCAGCAGGTTCCAGCCCGCCGCGAGCTGGGCGTAGGGGGCGATCTCCGGTACCGCTGCCGGAATCACGATGGTGGGAAACCGGGTCTGCCGCGAGGCGATGGCCACAACCTCCAGGCCAACCCCGGCGCGCAATACGCGGTCGAAGCGCTCTTCGAGATCCTTGTAGGGATCGATCAGAACAACCGCCTCGTTCGCGTTCATCACCTCTTCAATGCCGTGCAGCGCGTAGGTTCCCTCCAGGAAGGAGGCGCGTTTGCGGGTGATCTCGTTGGTCTTGAGCGTGAGCTCTTCGGCCACGCCGTCGTTGCGGCCGGCGAAATAGATGGTGGGAGCCGCCGCGAGCCGGGAAACAATGGCCGGGTCAATGGAAACCGAGAGCGCCGCTTCCATGGCCGCGGCGAGGGTCTGCAGATGAGGGGGCGCATCACCGGCCGCCTCGCGCAGCGCCGCATCGTAGACCAGCGCCTGCTCCACCACCGATTTGGTCGCCGCCACCGCGTCTTCGGTGCCACAGCCCAGAATCAGCGCGCTGTCAGCCTCCGCAGCAATGGGGGTGCCCCCGTTGGCAACCACCCCGGTGATGCGAGCCACGCTCTGCGCTTCAGCCTTGGCCGCCGCCGCCCGCAGGGTGCGGATCAGGTGCACACCTTCGGCGGTCTTGCCGGAGTTCGAGGCAACGTAGACGTGGTATCCGGAAAGGTCGTACTCGGCGGCCTGGGTTGCCGCCTCGGTCTCGACGCGCAGCGGCCAGCCGTTTCGCCGGGCGTGGGTGATGGCTCGCTTCGCGGGAAAGATGCGACTCGAGCCCTCACCGGTCAGCAGAACGCGATCCGAAGCGCACCGCGCTTCCGGAGGAAGCACAAAGCGGCGGACGACATCGGGGGTCTCGAGCATCTCCCGGCAGAGCGCAAACGTGGAATAGCGGCTGGTATGGTTCATGATTCCCCGACCATACCATGGGGTACCGGCCGATTTCCACCCACCGATTACGAGGACTGGGCCCCGATTACGAGCCCTGAGATCTCTTCTTGGTATAGACGTCGAAGGAGACCGCGCCAAGCAGCACCATTCCCTTGATCGCCTGCTGCCAGTCCACGCTGACACCCATAATGGACATACCGTTGTTAAGCACACCCATGACCAGCCCACCAACAACCGCGCCAATCACGGTTCCAATGCCACCCGACGCGGAGGCGCCGCCAATGAAGACTGCCCCAATCGCGTCGAGTTCGAACATTGTGCCGGCCTTGGGGGTTGCGGCATTCAGGCGCGAGGCTACCACCAGCCCGGCGAGGGCCGCGAGCAGGCCCATGTTGGTGTAGACCAGGAACATGATGCGCTGCGTCTTGACGCCGGAGAGGCGGGCGGCTTTTTCATTACCCCCGAGGGCGTAGATGTGCCGACCCAGGATGGTGCGCTGCGTCAGAAAGGAGTAGATCATCATGAGGCCAAGCAGCAGGATGAGTACCACGGGAATGCCGTCGTGCGCCGCCAGACTGTAGGTGAAGAAATTGATGGCAATGGCAATGAAGGCCACCCGACCGACCTCGATGGAGACCGGCAGAACCTCAAATCCGTACTTCTTCTTGTTGTTGCGCGCCCAGATAATCGCCACTATGAAGTAGACGGTCATCAGGATGCCCGCCACGATGGCCACGCCGTTGAGCCCTGCAATTCGCAGTTCTTCGCCCGGCAGATACCCCGACGCAATCGCGCGGAACGAGCGATCGAAGGGGCCGATGGTCTGGCCGCGCAGGATAACCATGGTCAGCCCGCGAAAGATGAGCATCCCCGCCAGGGTCACAATGAAGGCCGGAATGCGAAACATTGCGATGAAGACCCCGTGGAAGGCACCAACCGCGATCCCCAGCAGCAGCGCCAGCACAATGGTGACTCCCACTCCAAGTCCCAATCGCACCATCATCACCGCGGAGACCGCACCAATGAAGGCAACCACCGATCCCACCGACAGGTCGATGTTCCCGGTCAGAATACAGAGCAGCATCCCGATGGCAAGAATCAGCACGTAGGCGTTCTGCAGCACCAGGTTGTTGATGTTCATCGGGCGAAAGAGAATGCCCCCGGTGAGCACCTGGAACAGGGCCATGATAAAGACCAGGGCGATAACCATTCCGTTCTGGCGGAGGTTCGCCTTGAAGAACCGTTTGAACGTATTCATGCACTCTTCCTCTCTCGAGACTGTTTCTGGTGGGTCATGATGATCTTCATGATGCTCTCCTGGGTTGCTTCGGCCCGCGGCAGCTCACCGGCGATTTCACCGCCGTTTACCACGTAGATCCGATCGCACATGCCGAGCAGCTCTTCCATCTCGGAGGATATCATGAGAATCGACTTCCCTTGAGAAGCCAGTTGGTTGATGATGGTATAGACCTCGTATTTTGCACCCACGTCGATACCGCGGGTTGGTTCGTCGAGAATCAGTACATCCGGTTCGGACATCAGCCATTTGGCCAGCACGACCTTCTGTTGATTGCCGCCGGAGAGGCTCTCGACCACCTGGTCGATTCCGGAGCTGCGGATGGTCAGCCGCGTACGAAACTGCTCGGCAGCAACGACCTCTTCGTTCTGGTTGATCACGCCGTGCGCGCTGATCTTCTTCAGATTGGGCAGGGTGATGTTTCGCCGGATGTCGTCGATCAGCACCAGGCCCAGGCTTTTGCGATCCTCGGTGACGTATGCGATGCCGTTGGCAATCGCGCTGGTCACATCGTGGATGTCGACCTTCTTCCCCCGCACAAACACGGAACCGGAGTGTTTCTGCCCGTACGAGCGTCCAAAGATGCTCATCGCGAGCTCGGTGCGACCGGCTCCCATCAGACCGGCAAGCCCGACGACCTCGCCTTTTCGAACCGTAAGCGATACCCCGCGAACCATCTGCCGTTCGGACTGGTCAGGGTGATAGGTGACAAGATCCTCGACTCGGAGCACTTCCTCACCGATGTGGTGTTCGCGTTCCGGGTAGCGGTTGGTCATTTCGCGCCCGACCATACTCTTGATCACGCGGTCTTCATGAAAATCTTCGTGGTGGCGGTCGATTGTCTCGATCACGCAGCCGTCACGCAGGATCGTGATGTTGTCAGCCACTTCGGAGACCTCGTTCAGCTTGTGCGAAATCAGGATACAGGTGATTCCGTGCTCTTTCAGGTCCACCAGCAGACTCAGAAGCTTGCGACTCTCTTCGTCGTTCAACGCCGCGGTCGGCTCGTCCAGAATCAGCAGTTTCACTTTCTTAGAAAGTGCCCGGGCGATCTCCACCAGCTGCTGCTTTCCAACTCCAATCGTTCCGAGCAGTGCCCCGGGATGTTCGTCAAGGCCAACCTTTTCCAGCAGTTGCCGCGCGTGAACGCTGGTCATGTTCCAGTCAATCACACCACGGCTCGCCTGTTCATTGCCCAGAAAGATATTCTCGGCAATGGACAGCTGCGGCACCAGCGCCAGTTCCTGGTGAATGATCACAATTCCCAACCGTTCGCTGTCCCGAATATCGCGGAACTCGCACGGTTTGCCGTCCCAGACGATCTCTCCCGAGTAGGTTCCATACGGATAGACCCCGCTGAGGATGTTCATCAGCGTGGACTTCCCGGCGCCGTTCTCCCCGACCAGAGCACGGATCTCACCGTCAACCACCGCCATATCGACGTCGCTCAGCGCGGTTACACCGGAAAACGTCTTGGTGATGTTCTTCATCTCCAGCAGCACGTCAGCCACTCACATCTCCTTTGTTCGGACAAACGGCCGGCTCCCCGTATCCCGGACAGCCGGCCGCGACGGACGCGCTCAGGCACGCCCGCCCAGGATTCCGTTCAGCTTAGTTCAGAATCTGCTCGCGAGTGTAGTACCCGGAGCCAACCAGTACCTCTTCCCAGTTGGTGATGTCTACCGTGACCGGGTGCTCGAGGAAGGACGGAACCACCTTCACGCCGTTGTCGTAGGTGGTGGTGTCGTTGACTTCAGCAGAGCGGCCGGCAAGCACGGCTTCCACCATGTTGACGGCGCGCTGTGCCAGTACACGGGTATCCTTGAAGATCGTCGAGTTCTGTTCGCCGGCGAGGATCGACTTCACCGAGGGGAGCTCCGCGTCCTGCCCGCTCACGATGGGCCAGGGCCGTGCCGAGGTACCGTATCCGGCGCTGCGCAGGGCCGAGAGGATACCAATCGAGAGGCCGTCATAGGGCGAGAGCACCGCGTCTACCCGGGCGGCGGTGTAGTGTGCCGCGAGCAGGTTATCCATTCGCTGCTGAGCGGTAGCGCCGTCCCAGCGAAGGGTTGCGACCTGGGCGAAGTCGGTTTGACCGCTGCGGACCACGAGCTGACCGTTGTCAATGAAGGGCTGCAGGACCGACATCGCACCGTTGAAGAAGAAGTGCGAGTTGTTGTCATCCGGGCTTCCGGCAAAGAGTTCGATGTTGAATGGGCCGGCTCCGCCTTCGAGGTTCAAAGCATCAACAAGAGACTGCGCCTGCAAAACACCAACCAGGAAATTGTCGAAGGTGGCGTAGTAGGAGACGTAGGGGCTGTTGCGAATCAGGCGGTCATACGCAATCACCGGAATGTTGTTCCGGTTGGCCAGCTCGAGCACGTTGGTGAGCGATTCACCGTCAATGGACGCAATGACGAGCACGTTCGCGCCGCGGGTAATCATGTTCTCCAACTGCGAAATCTGCGCATCGATGCTGTCTTCGGCGTACTGCAGGTCAACGCGAAACCCACGCTCGATCAGGATGTTGCGCATGTTGTTTCCATCGTCGATCCAGCGTTGGGACGACTGCGTTGGCATGGCGATTCCTACCAGCGGTGCGTCGCTGGCCTGCTGACCGCCGGCGAAGACGCCACTTACCGCAACCGCAGCAAGCAACAGGACAATGAGAAGGCTTCTCATTCGAATCATACTGTACACTCCTTTTGAAGGTCATTCTCAAACGATCGGAAACGGTCATCACGTGGTGATCGTTTTGTTTCGTTTGTGTTCACCACGGTACCATTGGTTTTGTCTGCCGTCAAGAAAAAGTTTTTCGGGTATACTATGCGCATGTTTGCGCTCGAACGCATCCGCGTGATCAAAAAGTACCTCACCGAACACGAGCAGGCGGAGGTCCAGGCGCTCAGCAGCCTGCTCTCGGTTTCCGAAGTAACCGTGCGCCGCGATCTGATGAAACTGGAGCACGAAGGCTTTCTCACCCGCACCCACGGCGGGGCGATGATCAACCCGCCCGACGAGCAGGCCGAGCCGGCGCCGATTCTTCCCGTTGACGGGGAGACCGGCCGGAAACTCGCCGAGCTCGCGGCAATCGGCGTGCGGCTGATCCGCGACGGCGACTGCGTGATGCTGGTGGACGGCGAGGTCAACGCCCGGATCGCTGAGCGGCTGGAGGAGAAGACCGACGTGACGGTGCTCACCAACGATGTGCGCATCGCCTCGCTGGTTTCGCGCCAGCCGCGAAACCGCGTTGTGCTCCTTGGTGGGGACATGGACCCTGGTGGCTCGGCCGCCTACGGCTCGATGACCATCGAGAACGCGCGCCGCTTTCACGTGGAGCAGCTCTTCATCGAGGTGGACGGCATCACCCCCACCCTCCAGCTGACCGTTGCCGAACAGAAGAAGGCGGATCTTGTCACCGCTGTCGTCGAGCTCGCCGCACGTTCGATCATCGTCTGCCCGGCCGACCGGGTGGGGCACAGCGCCTTCTACCGGTTTGCCGGCATCAAGCTGGCCGACGCCGTCATCACCAACGCATCGCTCTCCGACGAGTACAAGAGCCGGCTCTTTGCCGAAGACATCGCCCTGTTCACCGCCATCGACGTCTTTGAGGGGAAGGTGTGAGGTGACGCCCCCGACTGCGGCGGTCGCTCACGACGCCACCGTTCCCCGCATGGAGGTCACCAACCTCTCGCGGGTGTTCCGCGGGGACTTCGCGTTGTCGCGCATCAATCTGGACGTGCTTCCGGGAGAGGTTCACGTCATTGTCGGAGAAAACGGCTCCGGCAAATCCGTGATCATGAAAACCATCACCGGACTCTTCCCGCCGGACTCGGGCGAGATCCGCCTCGATGGATCGCCGGTCCGGTTTGCATCGATCCACGAAGCGCGCTCCGCCGGGGTGCTCTACCAGCACCAGGACCTGCAGCTCTTTGACAACATGAGCGTTGCGGACAACGTCTGCCTCGAGAGCATGGGTCGCACCTACTCGCAGATGCACTCCCTGATGCGCTGCCGCGAAATCTTCGACGAACTTGACGTTGGGCTGCAACCCTCGGCGCTGCTGGGAACCCTGGGCTACGCGGAGAAGCAGCTGGTCGCGGTGATCAAAACCCTGGCGACGCCGGCCCGGGTGGTCATTCTGGACGAACCGAGCTCCGCGATGTCCGAATCCGAGCGCGAGGTGCTCTTCCGCATCGTGCGCGCCCTGCGCACACGAGGTACCGGTGTGTTCTACATCTCCCACCGTCTCGACGAGATTCGCGAGATCGGAGACCGCGTTTCGGTGATTCACCGCGGCCACCGCGTGGCCACCAGTCCCGTGCACGACGTCAGTCGCACCTCGCTCGTGCGGCTCATGACGGGGCGATCACACCATCATCGATACCCGCGCACCGAGGTGAAGCCCGGTCCGGTCGTGCTGTCGGTACGCCATCTGCGGAGCGATCCCGTGCTCAGCGATGTGTCGTTTGACCTGCACAAGGGAGAAATCATCGGCATCACGGGTCTGATGGGCTCGGGGCGCACCCGGCTCGCCCACTGCCTGATCGGTGAACAGCCGGTGGAGGCGGGGACGGTGACAATCCGCGGAAGGGTGACGCGCATCACGACGCCGGGCGAGGCCCTGGCCCACGGTCTGGTGCTGGTGCCCGAAGACCGCATCCACGACGCGCTGTTTGCCCGCTTCGACCTCACCGCCAACGTCACCATCTCGAGCCTCTCGCGCTTTCGCACCCGATACGGCCTCGACCTGCCCACCATCCGCGATCTGGTACGCGACTACGCCGAACGGCTCGCGATCAATCCGGGACTTCCGGATGACATCATCGGTGAGTACTCAGGCGGCAACCAGCAGAAGGCGATCGTGGCACGCGCCTTCATGAACCGCGGCACCATCTATCTGCTGGACGAACCAACCCGGGGTGTGGACGTGGCGGCCAAGGTGGACATCTACAACGCGATGAACGATCTGGTGGCAAAGGGCGCGTCGATCATCCTCTTCAGCTCCGAGATCGACGAGATCCTCGGCATGGCCGATCGCATCATGGTGCTGGCGAAGGGACGGATCGCCGGCGAGATGAGTCATGCCGAGGCGACCAAAGAGGCCATCCTCAACCTGGCAACCGACGACTGATGCGCCCGGAAGCCGGTCAGCCCTGGCCGTAGTAGGCGCCCGCGCCGTGCTTGCGCAGGAAGTGTTTCTCGGTAAGGTATCGCGGCGCCTCGGGAGCGGCCGGATTGAGCGCGAGCGTGTCCAGCGCCATGCGGGCCACCGCGTCAAGGACAATGGCGTTCTCCACCGCATGCCGCGCGTCCGGTCCCCACGCGAAGGGGCCGTGATACGCAACCACCACACCGGGAACCTGCAGCGGATCGATCCCGCGGCTGCGAAAGGTCTCCACAATGACCCGGCCGGTCTCCAGCTCGTAGGCCGTGGCGACCTCGTCTCCGGTCATGGGACGGGTGACGGGAATGGCAAAGCGAAAGTGGTCGGCGTGAGTGGTTCCAAAGATGGGGATGTCCTGCAGCGCCTGCGCGAAGGCTACCGCGTGGGTGCTGTGCGTATGCACCACGGCGTTCACGCCGGGAAACGCGCGGTAGAGCTCGGCGTGGGTCGCGGTATCCGAAGACGGCTTCAGGCTTCCGTCCACGGCCTCGCCGGTGGCCACATCGACCACCACCATCGACTCGGGGCTCAGATCGTCGTAGTCCACCCCGCTCGGTTTGATGGCAAACACCGGCTCCCTGGCGTCGCGCACGCTGGCGTTCCCCCAGGTCAGCAGCACCAGCCCTGCGTCCACAATCTGCCGATTGGCCCGATAGGCCGCCTCTCGAATAGCCTGATAGGTCATGCGTCCGTCTCCTGTTGCGTGCGAGGGCGATAGGTTCCGGCGAGAACCATACCGTGAGCGCCGAATTTTGGCAATCCGCCCGACTGTTCCAAAGCCTGTCCATTTTTGGCCGGTGCATTTTTTGTTGACAGAATCGGAGAACCGCCCCTACACTGGAACTCTGGCGTGCGTTAACGTTTACGCAGTGCGGTAACGATACCGCACGTAATCGATGCGCCCTTTCGGCCAAAGGAGATCCACGGTGATCGGAAAACACGCCGATTCCTCAGCGCGCAAGCGTGCCCGTGCGAAGATGAAGGATGTGGCC
>SLTF01000118.1 GCA_007130025.1 Spirochaetales bacterium
GCCGGCCGAATGCCGCCGGCGCTTTGGAAGGGTGACTGGGAAATGAAGGCCGCGTCGGCGTTGGGAAGCGAGAAGTGGGTTGCGGTGAAATCGATGAGTTCCTGCGATATCACCGGGTCGACCTCGGGAAGCATGTTTACGGTGAAGAAGGTGCGACCGTGAAACCGCGCCGCCTGCCCGAAGTACTCGTCGTTGTCGCGTGCGATCTGCCGCACGGTGTCCAGCAGGCGCTCACTGGATTCCTCGGTAATGTCCACCAGATCAACGACAAAGTCCTCCGCCTCGGCGAGACTGATTGCACCGCTTGCCAGCGCACCGAAGAGGTCCAGAATACTCTGTCGAATGCCGGAGAACTCCCGGGTGAAGAGCACCGGTATCTCCTCGCGCAGCAGCGGCCCGTCGACGCCGAGGGGACTCCGCTCGACGTACTCGATATCAAGAATCGCGTAGCCCGAATCGAACTCGCGCATCAGGATGAGCCCATCGGCAACAATGTCGCGGCTCCACGGCCAGACGCCCACGTTGGCGATGGCGTCGTCGTCGATGTTCAGCAGCACAATTGACTCGTGCTCGGGGATTGGAGGTTTGACGTGAAGAAGGGCGTCGTAGAGGCGAAGCTCGAGCACGTCCAGAGCACCCACCACGTTCAACACCGTGAACAGCGCGGCAAACGCCAGCGGTATTACAAAGAGAACCAGATTGCCTTTCTTCATCTCCTTCCCCTTTGGCGGTACAACTATGCATCGCCCGTGCATAGTCTGCCAAATTTTGGTGAGTTATGCCATTGGTTGATTGCAGCAGCACCAAAAGCGCGATATATTCAAAGCGAACGACCGAGATGCGTCGCTGCCCGCCGTGTGGGGGCGCTCGCGATCGGGGGTTGCTCGACAAGGAGATGCCGATGCGTACGCTGTTCCGGGTTCTCGCGGTTGTGATGGTGTTGGCTCTGAGTGCGGCATCGCCGCTTTTCGCGCAGTCCAATGAGGATGTAGACCGGCTCCTGGATCAGGAACGGGCGGCATTTGCAGAAGCTGCGTACTTCATCTTCCTCGCCGCGGGGATAGCGGATGAGACGGAGTCTCCGGCCGAACTGTTCGCGCGAACCGACTGGTCGCAGTGGGGCCTGCAGCCGACGGCCGCCGACGAGCCGATTCGCTTTGGGCAGTTCTCGTACCTGCTGATGCAGGCGTTTGCGCTTCCCGGCGGCGTGATGTATCGACTGGCCCCGGGGCCGCGGTACGCAGCGCGCGAAGTGGTCTATCGTGGACACACCCGTGGTTCTCAAGCCTCCGGGCGAAGCATGAGCGGTGACGAGGTGTTGCGCATCGTGGGAAGCGTGCGCCGCGCAACCGGAGCGTGACCGCCGCTCAGGCAGGCTGATTCTTTATACACCGAACTGTTCCCCAACTCACTCCGTTGTGATAGCATGCAACCGCATGCGTGTTCGATCCCGACTGCGGAATCTGTGTATCCGGGCTCTCACCCAATCCATGGACATCAAGACCATGGTGGCAATTGCGCGGCGGGTGGTTGGCTCGTACGATCTGCACGAGCGCTGTGGATTTCCCCACAGTGTTGCCATTCCCAACCGAGACGCTGCCGCACAGATCATCGAAGACATGATCGCCTCTTCCAACTTCCTGGTTTTTGTTTCACTACTGATTGAAGTGAACCGGAAAGGGTTTATCGGGCGCAAAATCCCCATTCGTGGTATCGATCACATCGTCTCCGAGGTGATGGACGCCGGCATGGTGTACGATCCGGAGACCCACAGCTTTGTGGAGATGTCCGGGGGGCGACAGACGGCCAACTGGGGTGTCATCCGGGAAGGCGACGTGCACACCTTTGGCTTCCTGCGGTTTGACATCGTGGGAAACTCTCGACTGGTACGCGAGTACGATGAATCGGTGGTCATGAAGGCGTACGGAGATCTTCGGGATATCATTCACACCATCATCGAGCGGCGGAACGGGCGGCTCTGGGCGTGGGAGGGGGACGGCGGTCTGGCGGCGTTTTTCACCGATGAGGTCAACAGTGCGGCGGTGCTCTGCGGAATGGAAATCCTCAGCGAGCTGGTGCTCTACAACGCGCTTCAATGCCCCCTCGACGAGCCGCTGCGGCTGCGTCTTGCCGTCCATAGTGGGACCAGCGAGTATCGCAGCAACGTCGAGGACGTTCAGAGCGCCACCGTCAAGAAGGTGTACCAGATCGAATCAAATCATACACAACCGAACTCTCTGACCGTCTCGGATTCGGTGTTTTACTCGCTGGACCCCCTGATTGAACCGTGGTTTGTACCGGTGGGCACGGAGGGCGATACGAGCTGTTTCCGCTACACGGTGGCGTTCGAGACCTAGGGGACGGGGTACACGCAACCATGGAGATCGTTGTCTACACCAACAGCGCGCGCACTCGAACCTGTTTTGACGCGATCGCGCGAAGCCGAAAATACGCGCTTGCCTTCGAACCGCTTGAGCGCCTTGATGGTTGGATCAAAAACGGACACAACGGCGCCCCGGCCCTGGTCTACGTTGATTTGACGGGGTCACCCGATGCCGATGCAGTGATGAAGCGACTGTCGCGAACACAGGGGAAGCCGTTCTGCGTCATCGACGCCCGCAACAGCGTTGACGATCCCGCCGGGCTCTTCCGTGCCGGGGCGATGGACTACGTTGGACGCCCGGTGTTTGCGGCGGGCATCACGGTGAAGCGCATCGATGAGGTGGTCTCCTTTGTTCGGAGTGCGTACCCGGACCTCACGGCCGGTCGCACGGAGTCCGCCCCGAGCGGTTCTCGCAGCGAGAAGGGCACGGTGTCCGCCAAGCGCTCCAGACCCTCCGGCGATACGTGGGACTCGGTACAACTCGACCGCGAGTACACCTTCGCGATGCTCTTCGCGGAGCTGGACAACGTGGTCGACTACGAGGCGAAGACCAGCCCGGGATTCACCGCATCGCTGTCTGAGGCGTTCTCACGGCTGGTGGAGCGGGAAGTGGCTCCGTACCAGGGCCGGCTCTGGATGTGGCGGGACTACGGCGGATTGGTACTCTTTCCGTTTAACGGCAAGAGCTGTCCGGCACTGGTTTCCTGTATCCGACTGGTGCTCAACCGACCGATTGAGAACGTACAGTCGTTTCATCTCAACACCCCGCTCTCGTTCCGCCTTGCATTGCATCTGGGCAACACCGTCTATCGGCACAAGGGTGAGACGGGGCACATCGTCTCCGACTCGGTGAACTTCATCCACCATCTGGGGCAGAAGTTTACCCCGCCGTCGGCGTTCACAATCACCTCGGAGGTGCACCGGCTGGTACCGCAGGGACTCGCCGATCTCTTCGTTCCGCTGGGAAATTTCGAGCAACGCTCGATCTACCGCATGCGGCTCCCGGTCAAGCCTCGCTGACCTTCCACGCACTGCGTCCGGTGGGTGCAATTACCTCGTAGCTCTCGCTCTCCCGGGGACGCGCCATCATCTCAGCGACCGCCTCTTTCCACACCGCGTAGTGAGACGTCTGTTTGTGGGTCTCCGTGGCCGCGTGATTGGCATACACCTCGTAGAGCAGGTACTCTCCGCGCCCCTCGGGGTTGCGCAGCACGTCAAATCGCAGCACGCCCTCTTCGCCGAGCGAGCCTTCGTGGTTGGCCCGGGTTGCGGCTTCAAACTGCTCGATGTACTCCGTCTTCACGTGAACTCGAATCACTCGAACGATCATGGCGATGCCTCCTGTCTCATTATACACCGATACCGCATACCCCACCCCCAACCGTAGATCCCTATACCGCGTTGCGGCTGGCGTTCACCGACGGCGCGAGTGACTTGATTACCAGCTTTTCCAGAACCGCGGCGATCTCGGCGGGTTGCTTCTCGCGGAGCATCGCGAGCGCATACTGCTGGATGACAACAACCGGAAGGATCATCTGCTCCCGCGTGCGGATGGACTCGAGAGCCGACGGGTTGGCCGCGGGGTGAAGCCCACCTTCGCTCAGACGCGCAAAGGCCGCTCCGGTACGGTTTGCCTCATCGCGAAGCCGGCACCAGAACGAACCAAAGCGGGGATGCGATTCAAGAAACCCGGTGAGATCAAAGTTCGTTTTGCTCAGGCTTTGCATCGCGTTCTCGACCATGGTGCGAAAGAAGAGGGATCGGTCGAAGAGCCCACGCAATCGCTCCTCTTCCCCCTCGGCGAAGAGCTCTTCGAGGCCGCTGCCAAATCCAAAGTAGCCCGGCACGTTCTGCTTCATCTGGCTCCACGCCCCCACAAAGGGAATCGCCCGCAGGTTGTCGAGCGTGATGGGGGCGCCCGCGTTGCGGCTGGTTGGCCGGCTTCCAATATTGGTCAGCCCGTAGAATCGCAGCGGGGTCACCTGTTCGAGGTAGGGCAGGAAGTCCGGGTGGCGGCGCAGCTCCATGTAGGCGGCACGGCAACGATCGGAGAGATGGTCGAGCAACGCAACGTCTTCGGGCGCGAGTTGTGGACCGTCGGCGGTGAAGAGGGCGTTCTCGATTCCCGCGCTGATCAGCTGCTCGAGGTTGTAGCGCGCCACGTCCTCGGTGCCGAACTTGGAGCTGATGGTCTGCCCCTGGATGGTGAGCTGAATTTCGCGCGATTCGATCTCACGACCGAGTGCCCGGTAGTAGAGGTGAGTGTTGCCGCCGCCGCGCGCGGGTGGACCGCCGCGACCGTCAAAAAAGACCACACGGATGCCGGCGTTGCGGGCGACCTGGGTGAGCCGCTGTTTGGCGCGAAAGATCTCCCAGTTGGCGGTGACGTACCCGCCGTCCTTGGTGCCGTCGGAAAACCCCACCATGATGGTCTGGGTGTCCCCGCGGTTGGCGAGGTGTTCGCGGTAGATGGGGTCGCGGTAGAGACGATCCATGATGCGGGGCGCGTTCTGCAGATCGACGATGCTCTCAAAGAGCGGCACGATGTCGAGCTTCAAAGCGCCGCCACCGGTTCCCGCGCACTGGGCGAGCAGCCATACCTCGAGGACGTCGGCGGCGGTCATGCTGTGGCTGATGATGTAGCGGTGCACCCCTCGTTCGCCGTTCAGCCGTTGAATCTCAGCAGCGGCCTCAAGCGAGCGAAGCGTATCGCGGCTGATTCCCTCGGGAAGCGCAGCGGTAATCCCGGCCTTCAGCGGAAAGAGTGTCGCGAGTTGGTGGACCAGGAGGCAGCGCTCCTCGTCTGAGGCCGCATCGTAGTCCGCGGTTGCCGGCGCGGCATCCAGCATGGGGGAGAGGATGGGCACGATTTCAGAAACCAGGCGGCGATGAACGCTTGAGTCCTGGCGGATGTCCATGGAGGCAAAGTGAAAGCCAAAGGTTCGCACCTTCACCAGGAGTTGCTCGACGTGTTCGGCGTAGAGTCCGTGGTGACGGCTCGTGATGCGGTTGAGTACCGCGTCGAGGTCGGCGGCAAACTCATCGGCGTTCCGGTAGATGGGCCCATCGGCCTCAACGCAGAGGAGGTCGCCCTCACCGGCGGGCACCGGCGAAGCGGGCAATATGGTGCGCTCGAGACGCTGCCGGATCTCCTGGACCATCTCGGCGACCCCGGCGAAGGTGAGCCGGGGAGCGAGGGCGCGCAGATCGTTCAGGTAGAGTGAGAGAATGGTGCGGCGCAAGAGCGCCCCGATCTCAAGCGTGAGGTCTGAGGTGACAAAGGGATTGCCGTCACGATCTCCGCCCGGCCAGAATCCGAGCTCCACGCGCGGGGCAATGCGAACCCGTTCGCGCGGATCGGTCACCAGGTTTCCCAGTACCCGGCGATGAACCTGCGGTGCCACCGGATAAAAAATGTGCTCGAGGTACCACAGGAGGCTGCGTGCCTCGTCAAGGGGAGAGGGCTTCTCGGCGTTTTTGAATCGGGTGCCGCCCATCTGCAGCAGGATCTCGTAGATCCGGGTGAGGTTGTCCTCCTGGAGCGCCTGCGCGAGGTCGGTGATGATGGAGAGCACCGCATCGGGGTAGAACTGGGTGGGATGGGCGGTGAGCACCACCCGGATGCGGTAGTCTTCCAGCAGCGCGAGGTACTCCGCCGCGCGGCCCTCACTCTCGACGCGGTCCACTGTCTCCTTCAGGGTACCCGGGCCGTTCAGATCTCGTACCGCGGGGAAGGCGGCATCTTCTACCGCGTCGAAAAGCACCACCTGCCGCTCGACAAGGCGCAGAAAATGGAAGAGGCGGTCGACGATCTGAGGAAACTTTCCGCTTCCCGCGTGCGCCGCAAAGAACCCTTCCACAATGCGCCGGGGCGGCATTCCCTCTGCCAGGCGTTCGCGGCAGAAGGACTCAAAGAGCGGCAGCAGCATGCCCGAAGACTCCACCTCCGCGAAGGGCAGTCCCATGAAGAGCCCGTTGTAGACACGGTATTTCAGCGTCACTTTTTCGTGAAACGCCGAGTGATTTCTGATCACCTGTACCTCCTGCTTGCCCTGCACCCCCCGATATCGGGTATACTCGTGGGCATGGCGCAACGATCATCGCGCCGCAACCGGTCCCGCGGGGGAAAGCAGGGACGGGGGCGGCGTACCGCAAAACTTCAGATTGATCCCAACAAGGCGTGGATGCCGGACCCTCCTCCCCATCGGGAATACCCGCCGTGTCCGCTCTCGGGCGAGCCGATCGACGACATCTACTCCGCCGTGGCCGACCCGCGCACCGGGAATCCGGTTCGCATGGAGAGCGTGATTGCCAAGTTTACCGAACAGGAGTCACTCGGACCAGATGAGCGCATCTGCTACGTCGGTGAGGGACAATTTGGCGTCGTACGGGAAACTACTCAGCAAAACGGAAAACGCGTGCTCGAGATCGTCAAGCGCATCCCGTACGAGGATCACCACGAGAAGCAGCCGTGGCGCAAGGAGCTGAGCCCCGGCATCAGCCGGGACTATGTCCCACAGCCGTCTCCCATTCACGAACTCTACACCCCCGAAGAGCAACGCACCTTTCCGCGATTTGGACGGATCAGCACCGGTTCTTCCTCGTCGCGCTGATTGGGCCTCGATCTGCCTGAGCCTCCGTTCTCGGTGATTTACTCCTTCATTCGCGTGCGAAATCGGACCTTGGCGATATCGCACGCCATGCGGACCTGCTCCTCCATGTCGCGCTTCGCGCGAATCTCCACCGTTCCCCGATTGGGGTGGACCGCCACTCCGGAGATGTCCGGCAAAGCCCGGAGACTCTTGGCGATGATCTCCGCGCTCTCGGTGTCGAGCATATCAATGACATAACGAAAGAGTTTTGGCTTTCCGATCACCGTTGTCCCCCCTGAGGTGTCCGTGACCGGCAGCATACCACGCGTACTCCCGATGATTCCAGCGTTTGTCAGATGTGATCACACCTGTCCGATACGATCGCACTTGACAGAGCGGTAGTGCGGTCGTAGCTTACAGGGGAAGGACGCAAGCAGGGTACCAATGAGACAGCTTTTCCCAATTTCTGGTGTACGGCGGGCGGTTGCGGCGGTTGCATGGACGCTGCTTCTCGTTTCGTCGCTTCCGGCCCAGGAGGCCGGTACGCGCGCCATGGAGCCGGCCGCGCAGGCGGTGGTGGTTCCCATTCATGGCGATATCGATCCACCGCTGGTGGTATTCCTGCGACGCAGCATCGAGCGTGCGCGCGAACTGGGTGCCGGTACGGTCATCTTTGACATCGATACCTTCGGTGGCCGCGTCGATTCCGCCCTGCAGATTGCCAACCTGATTGGGTCGCAGACCGATCTTCACACCGTTGCCTACGTGCGGCTTCGCCCGGAGGGCACCGGCGTGAGCTGGTCCGCCGGCGCGCTCATCTCCATGGCCACGGATCAGATCTTCATGGCGCCGGGAACCTCGATCGGCGCCGCCGCTCCGGTATTGCAGGCACCCGGTGGTGGCGCTGAGGCGGCCGACGAGAAGACCGTCAGCGCCGTGCGAACGCAGATGGCCGCTCTCGCCGAGAAAAACGGCTATCCCGTGGCTGTGGCCGTAGCCATGGTTGATTCCTCGGCCGAAGTGATCGAACTCTTTGTTGATGGTGAGCTGCAGGTGGTCACCGTCAGCGACGCCGAAGATATCGAACGCCGCGCCACGCAGGACGGCGTGACCACCGAGCGGGGCCGGGTCATCTCGGAGGCGGGTAAGCTTCTGTCGCTCACCGCCGGAGAGATGGCGCGCCTGGGAATCTCATCGGGCACGCCGGAAGACTTCGACGCACTGTACGAAAAGCTCTCGCTTGACGCCGGTCAGGTGATATTTCTCGAGCGCGACACCGCGGATCGGCTGGTCGCCTTTCTCACCGGTGGCGCATTCACCAGTCTGCTGATCATCGTGGGTCTTGGCGCGCTCTTTTTTGAGGTGACCAGTCCCGGGTTTGGACTACCGGGCACGGTGGCCATTCTCTGCTTCAGCGTACTGTTTACCGGCAACTTCCTGCTCGGGCAAGTTGGCTCCGTGGAGTTGATTCTCTTTCTGATCGGGCTGGTGCTGCTGTTGCTGGAGGTGCTGGTCATCCCCGGGTTTGGCGTGGCCGGCATATCGGGGATTGTGCTGGTGATCTCGTCGCTGGTGCTGTCGCAGCAGGACTTCATCGTCCCCGATTTTGACTGGCAGTGGGCGATGCTGCAGCGTAACGTGCTCATGGTGCTTGCGAGCACCGTGGGCGCCTTTGTGGCGTTTGGAGTCGCTGCGTACGCCCTGAAACGCTCGATTGGGTTCACAAGGCTCTCGCTTCAGACCACGGCGGATGCTTCGCTTGGGTACACCGTGCAGGGCATCGAAGTCTCGACTCAGTATCTTGGCAAGGAGGGAGTCGCGGTGACAACGCTGCGTCCCTCGGGTACCGCAGAGATTGACGGTGAGCTGGTAACGGTGGAGGCCGACGGAGAGTTTCTCGATCGCGGAACCGCGGTGGAGGTGATCCGCATCGACGGAAACCGCATCGTGGTGAGGAGGACGTAGCATGGCGCTCTGGGTTCCCTACGCGCTGATTCTGCTGGGAGTGGTTGCCATTCTGGTAGAAACCATCGTGCCGGCCTTTGGCCTGGTCGGCATTCTGGGCGGCGGCGGAAGTATTCTTACGGCGATTGTCCTGACATTCGTCCACCGAGGTCCGTTCGATGGAACTCTGGTGCTGTTCTCGGCGATGATAATCGTACCAATCGCGGTGGCCGGCGGATTCAAGCTCTTTCCGCGGACGCCCGTGGGTAGGAGGCTCATACTTTCGACCGGGCAGAGTGCCGAGGGCGGCTACACCTCCTACACCGAGCAGGAGTACGAAGGTCTGGTTGGCGCAGAGGGGATTGCACTCACCACACTCCGCCCCTCCGGGGTGGCGCGCTTCAACGGAAAGAAGTACAGTGTGGTCAGCGCAGGTGAGTATATTGAGACAGACGCCGCAGTGCGAGTGATCCGAGTAGAGGGCAGTCGCGTTGTGGTGCGAAGGGCGGTGGTCGTGCCGTCGCAAA
>SLTF01000283.1 GCA_007130025.1 Spirochaetales bacterium
GAACGAGCAGAAAAGGAAGGTTGACCATGGCGAAGAAATCTCAGGCAAAAGCCGCGAAAAAAGAACCCGCAACAAAAACAGGCGCAGCCAAGGCCCCCGGAGCGAAGAAGGCTTCCGAGTCGAAGAAGGTTTCAACGAAGAAGGTTTCAACGAAGAAGAGCTCCGCAAGGAAGACGCCTGCAACGAAGAAGCCGGCGGAGAAGGACTCCAAGCCCGCGGCAAACCAGGAGCCGATCGCCCGCATCGTGGCGCTGCTGGAGCAGATGGACGAGGCGGGGCTGGAGTTCATCCACAGCCAGGCCGAGATCATCGTCACCACCGAGAAGCTCGGCAAGGCGCGCGAGAAGACCACAAAGGCGCTCGAGACCGTCTCGCAGCAGCGCGCGGTTACCGTCGATCGCGAGCCGCCACCGCCGGCGGTCGGCATCGAGCAGAAGCAGGACAACGCCTTCTTCATCCGGACCTACGGCAAGAAGATCTTCTTCAACCGCCAGGAGATGCGCGCCATCGCCGCCACCAGCCACGCCGCCTCCACCGCACCCGACGGAGCCCGCCGCCTCTACGCCTGGATGAAACGCGAACGCTCAGACTTCCTCATCGACACCGGCATCACCGGCCCCCGCGACCACGCCCTGAAGCTGCTCTGGGAGCACGTGGTGTCCACGTACGCACCGCCGAAGTGAGTTTGGTTCACGGGGACTGAGAGGCGTTTAGAAGAGCTCAAGCACTTCGAAAAGAAGAACAAAGAGAAATCCCGCTACGGCTGCCGAAACAACGGTTCGGAGTATCGGGCGCTTCAGCGGTTGTACCTGCCCATCATTCGTCCGTCGCTTGCGTTCGCTGAACAGGTAGTGTAACGAGCCATACACGAGAAAGAATACCAAAAACCGAACGACGAGCTCCATGTTGTTGCCTCCTTACCCTCAACCTGCAAACAGATCGGGCCACCCGTCAAGTCCGTCAAGAAACACGCGGATTAGGGTCAACGCAAACCGATTTCAGCGCGCACCGGCCGAGTGGTTTGGTCCTGCTGCGACGCCTGGCAAGAACGGGGCGGATAGGTGAGAGAAATTGATGATGGTGCGTTGACGCCTGTCACGTGACAGATTACAATTGGGCATGATCAGGACCTTCGCGGATCGACACACCGAGGAGATCTACGTCACCGGAAGGTCAAGACGGCTTCCACCGGATATCGTCCGGAGGGCCCAAAGAAAGCTTGAGTACGTTGATGTTGCGTCGCGGTTGGAGGATTTGTGGACGCCTCCCGGAAACAGGCTCCACCAGCTCGAGCAGAACAGGGCGGGGCAGCACGCAATTCGCATCAACGACCAATGGCGAATATGCTTTCGATTCGAGGACGGCGATGCGTTTGATGTTGAGATCACCGACTACCACTAGTGGGGAAACAGGAAATGAGTATACCCAATAACAAAGCACGACAGGTACGCCCGATTCATCCCGGTGAGATGCTCAGAGAAGATTTCATGCCCGATTTCGGGCTGAGCGTTTCGCGACTTGCCACGGCGCTGCGGGTATCCCGGCAGTCGGTGAATGAGCTTGTGCGTGAACGGCGAGCCGTCAGTCCGGAGATGGCGCTTCGGCTCTCCCGGCTCTTCGGCAACTCCGCGGAGTTCTGGCTCAACGCGCAGCGCGCGATCGACCTGTGGGATACCGAGCAGGCCAGCGGACCGGAGATACAACGCGTCGAGCCGCTGAAGATCGGGTAACGACGATCGCTCAGCGAGAAACGCGCGGCCGGGTGAGGGGAATCAGACCCCGTTTTTTGTCGACTGTGGTCGACAATCTTCTCGCTAACCGCGTTGTTGTCGACCGTAATCGACAAAACGATTTGACTCTCGTATGGGACGAAGGAATCTGTCGGTTCGGGTGTCGTCGGGAACTGTTCCGAGAGAAGGGTGCACGTTCCCGATTGGCGAGGACCCCACAGGAAGAACGTCGGAGCAGGATTGCTGCGCACATCAAGCGTGCTCGGGTAATGCTCCATCGGGAAATCAATACTGCATGGAATTCTTTCTCATGAAACTCGCACCACCGAGGCTTGACTCAATCACAGGACCGGGATATCCTTAGGATATACATCGAAGCGTTCCGATGTCTGATGCGCAAGGAGGGTCTGCGGTATGGTAACCAGAGTACAACCGTGGGGAAACAGCCAGGGGCTCCGACTCAGCCGACAGCTTCTTCAGGAGGCGGGCATCAGCGTGGGGGATGCGCTTGAGGTGAAGGTGGAAGAAGGAAAGATCGTTCTTGCGCCGGCGCGAAGAGGCCGAGGAACAGTCTCACTGGAAGAGCTTGTCCGGGAGATCCCTCCGGGCTACCGCGCGGGTGAAATCGAATGGGGTACACCAAAAGGCGACGAGGTCTGGTAGGTGGCGCCCTACATTCCGCGCCAGGGCGATCTCATCGCCCTCAGCTTCGACCCGCAGGCGGGCCATGAGCAGAAAGGCCGTCGACCCGCCATCGTCGTGAGTAAGACCCTCTTCAACGAACGAACCGGGCTCTGTATCTGCTGCCCAATCACCTCGACCCGTCGTGGGTACCCGTTTCACGTGGAAGTACCAGAGGGATTGCCGGTAAACGGTGTCGTCATGTGCGAGCAGGTGAAATCAATTGACCACCGCGCTCGGTCCGCCAGCTTGATCGCCCACGCACCCCACGCCCTGCTCTCCGACGTGCTCGCGGTTCTCGACGCCTGTTTCTGACGCGCATGTGGATCTGTCAGAGGTTTGCGTCGGCACCGCGTTCAACAGGCGCCAGAACCATTTGCTAACCCCAGTCTCAGAACCCCACCGCGCAGTCGATGTGGTTCACTATGAAGTCGACCTCAACTCCCGATGAGAGACGCCAGTAGGCGATATCGGCGTACCGGTGGGCGTAGGCGTTGAAGCAGCACAGTTCGTGAAAGACCCAGTTCTCGAACGCGAGGTGCGTCCGGGAATTGTTCCGCGAGAAGGGTGCTCTTCCCCGATTGGCGAGGACCCCACAGGAAGAACGTCTGAGCAGAATCGCCTCGTAGATCAAGCTTTCGCGTGGTATGTGCCGACGTCTGCTTCAGACCGCAGTCCCGCAGCGTACCAATTCCGGTGTGAATGGCACATTTTTGCGCACGATGGTAGAACCCTCCGGCCCGTGGTATACTTCCAGCGTTCGTGATCGGCGCAAGGAGTCCCAGGGGATGTCTGTTCAGTCCATTGAGCGGGTTTTCGATATCATAGAATTGCTCTCAACCGCCCAGGACGGACTTCCGCTCACCGAGATCGGAAAGCGCCTTGATCTTCACAAGAGTACGGTTCACCGACTCATGGCGGTGCTGCGCGATCGTGGATACATCGACAAGAACGAGTCCACCGGCCGGTACCGGCTCGGTCCGCAGTTCGTGGAACTGACCAGCCTCTACCTCAACAACGTTGAGATCAAGACCGAGGCGGAGCCCTATCTGCGCCGCCTCTCGACCCTGGTCAATCGCACCTGCTTTATCGCCGTATTGCACGGCTGGCAGGTCATGTACATCGACAAGTACGAACAGCGGAGCTCCCTGCGGAAGTACTCGGTTATCGGTCAACGAAAACCGGCCTACTGCACCTCTCTCGGGAAGGCGCTGTTGCTTGATCATACGGATGCGGAGATCGAGGCGATCTTTGCCGGGGTGACGTTTGAGCCGCTCACCGCGAACACCGTGAGAAACGCTGCGGAACTGAATGAACGGATGAAACGGTACCGCGCGGTCGGATGGACGACCGACGACGAGGAAGAAGAAATCGGCATCCGCTGTATCGGCGCGCCGGTGCGCGACTACCGGGGCAACATCATCGCCGCGATCAGCGTCTCGTGGTTTCGTGCTCAGGATGACCCCGAGTTTGTCGCCATCGCGCCCCACGTGGTCGACGCGGCAGAGAAGATCTCCCACCGGATCGGATACCTCTCCGACCTCACCCACCGGGACCATCCGGTGGAAGCCGTGTACTCAAGCACATACGGCGCCATCGCCCGATAGCAACGCTCGCACGGACCACACCCCGAACGCTCTGCACCCCTCCTCCCGCAACCGATACAAGTTTCGCGATTTTTTTCTTGACAGCAACAGATTCTCGCCCAATAATGAAACCAAGTTTCGTAATGCAAAACTATTGGGAGAGGACGTGGTGATGGACATCCGATATTCGAAATCCGCTGAAGAGAGCGAGCGCTTTGGTACTCAGGGAATCCGCGATGCGTTTCTCGTGCAGGATCTGCTTCGCGACGCGACGGTACGCTGGACCTACGTGCAGGACGATCGCATGCTGATCGGCGGATGTACGCCGGTATCCCGGGTGCCGCTCTCCGCAGATGCGTCGCTCATCGGCGAGGGAAACCTGCTGGAACGGCGGGAGCTCGGCGTGTTCAATCTTGGGGGCCCCGGGGTCGTCGAGGTCGGGTCGCAGCAGTTTGCCGTCGAGCCAACGGACATGCTCTACGTCGGGCGCACGGGCGAACCGCTCTTCATCTCTTCGGCAGACCCGAAGAATCCGGCGCGACTCTATCTGGTCAGCACGCCGGCCCATCGCGACTGTCCCACCCGCCTGGTGCGTGCAGCCGACGCCGAAACCCTCGAACTCGGTTCGCCCGAAACCTGCAACCGTCGGACGCTGCGCAAGTTCATCTTCCCGGGCGGGGCGGAGAGCTGCCAACTGGTCATGGGCTTCACCACCCTTCATCAGGGCAGCGCGTGGAACACCATGCCGTGTCACACCCACCTGCGCCGAATGGAGACCTACCTCTACTTCAACATCGCCGACGACGCCGCGGTCTTCCACTTCATGGGGCGCCCCGATAACACCCGCCACATCGTGGTTCGCAACGAAGAGGCGATCATCTCGCCGCCGTGGTCGATCCACTGTGGTGCAGGGACCGCGGCCTACTCGTTCGTGTGGGCCATGGCCGGCGAAAACCAGGAGTTCACCGACATGGACCATGTGGCCATGTCGGAACTCGCATAACTGAGGGCTCAATACTCCGGCGTAGCCGGAGGAGAATCGAAAATAAGGAGAGGACAATGAAGAGAACATTACTGTTCGTCCTGATCATCGGATTGATTGCATCCACGGCGCTGTTCGCCGCAGGGGGCCGGGAGGCCACCGCCACGCAGGTGTACGAGTGGTCGCTCGCATCGGTGCTGCCCGAAACCCACCCGGTGCACAAGTCACTGCTGTTTTTCGCGGATGAGGTTCGCAGCCGGACCAACGGTCAGATCGACATCACGGTCTACGGTGGGGGGCAGCTCGGTGATGAGCGCGATTACATCGAAGGGATCCAGCTGGGCACCATCGACGTGACCAAGGTCTCCGCCGCGCCGCTCGGGCAGTTCTCGGAGAGTCTCCAGGTGGTGAGCCTTCCCTTTATTTTCCGGGACCAGGCGCATCAGCACGCGGTGCTCCGTGGTGAGATTGGCGATCGTCTGATGGCCGACCTCGCGCAGAACGGCTTCAAGGGGCTCACCTTCATGGATTCCGGTTTTCGCAGCGTTACCACCGCTACCGGGCCGGTTCGCACTCCCGCAGATATGCGTGGACAGAGAATCCGCGTCATGCCGAGCGCCCCACTGATCGACACCATCAACGCACTCGGAGCCACCGCGGTACCGATGGGGCAGGGCGAAGTCTACGTAGCACTCCAGCAGGGCGTAATCGAAGGGTGGGAGAACAACGAGCCGACCGTTATCGCGTTCAACATGCAGGAAGTCGCACGCTACTACTCGTACACCCGCCACGTGTCCATTCCCGACATCCTCATCATGAGTGCCTCCTCGTTCAACGCGCTTCCCGCCAACCTCCAGACGGCGCTGATGGAAGCGGCTGCGGCCACCGCACCGTTCCACACCCAGATCTGGAACGACTTCGTGGAAGAGGCGAAGCGCGATCTTGCCGCGCGCGGTATGGTGTTCAACGAAGTGAACGATATTCGTCAGTTTCAGGCGGTCGCTCAACCGATCTACGATCAGTACGACCCGATCGTCGGTCGCGGGCTGATCCGCCAGATTCTGGACAAGTAACCCAAAATCGGAAGCCGCCCGCCGCGGCTTCCACATCTTTACCCACGGTCGACGCCGCCCAGCTGCAAGGATGGGCGGCTCGCATTGAGAAAGGGACGATACGCCGATGACACTGAAACCGATTCTGAACTCACTCGAGCGCGTGGTGACCGGAGCGACGGCCGTCATGGTGGGGGCGCTCTCCGTATTTGTGGCGTGGCAGGTGTTCGCCCGGTACGTGCTCAACTCCGGCCAGTTCTGGGCCGAGGAGGCGTCCATCATCACGATGATCTGGATCGGCATCCTCGGCGCATCGAGCACGCTCTGGACCGACTCCCACATCGGCCTCAACGTGCTGTCTGATCGTCTATCCCCCACCGCCAAGGTCGTGCTCCGTGCCGTGGGCGATTTCCTCATCGCCGGTTTCGGGGTCTACCTGTTCTTTCAGGGGCTGCAGTTGGTCACCCGGATCACGGGAACATGGTCGGCGCTGCGAATCCCCATCGGACGAACCTACCTCGTGGTGCCCATCTCGGCCGCATTGATGGTGCTGTTTTCCGCCTCCAAGGGCGTGATTCGCCTGCTCGAACAATTCGCGCCGTCGTCGCGCGAAACCACGGAATAAGGGAGCGACCGCCCGATGCCAGCAGCAGCCGTCCTCATTGGAGCCTTTCTTGTTCTGGCGATCGCCGGAGTACCCATCGCGTTCTGTCTTGCCATTGCTTCCCTCGTGACCACCTGGTACATGGGTTTTCCTGCCGTGGTGGTCGCTCAGCGGATCGCTACCGGGTTGCAGTCGTTTCCGTTGATCGCCATTCCGCTCTTCGTGCTCGCCGGTTCGATCATGGCCAAGGGGGGAGTTGCCCGTCGTATCGTCGACTTTGCCTACATCATCGTGGGTCCGTTTCGTGGCGGACTCGCGATGGTGAACTGCATCCAGTCGATGCTCTTCGGGGGAGTCTCCGGTTCGGCGATCGCCGACATTTCCTCTACCGGACCGATCATGATTCCCATGATGCGGCAGAAGGGGTACGACAACGAGTTCTCGACCGCGCTGACCGTAGCGTCGGCCACGCAGGGGATCATCATTCCGCCAAGCCACAACATGATCATCTACGCCATGGCGGCCGGTGGCGTCTCGGTCGGCCGCCTCTTTCTGGCGGGTTACATCCCGGGGTTTCTCATCGGTTTCGCGCTCATGATCACCTCCTATATCATTGCCGTCAGGCGCGGATATCCGCGCGAGACGCGGCCGCCGTGGCGCGAATGCGTGCGTATCTCCGTCGACGGCCTCCTCGCGGTCTTTGCCGCGGTGATCATCGTCGGCGGTATCGCATTCGGGGTCTTCACGGCAACCGAGGCATCGGCAATCGCGGTGTTCTATGCCGCCTTCCTTGGGATCTTCGTCTATCGCGAGCTGAAATGGCGGCACATCTGGCCCATCCTGGTGGATTCGGTCCGCACCATCTCCACGGTGCTCTTCCTGATCGCGTCCGCCTCCGCGTTCGCTTGGCTACTCACCCGGCTTCGCGTACCGGCAGCCGTCATGAGCGCGATGCTCTCGGCCACGGATAACCCGATCGTACTGCTGCTTATCATCAACGTGGTGCTGATCGTGCTCGGGATGCTGATGGATGTCGCGCCGCTGATTGTCATCGTCACCCCCATTCTGGTGCCGGTGGTGACCGCTGTGGGAATGAGCCCGGTCACCTTCGGGATAGTGCTGCTGCTCAACCTCGGAATCGGACTGACCACGCCGCCGGTTGGAACGGGCCTCTTCGTCGGCTGCGCGGTCGGCCATACCACGGTCGAGAAGACCACCCGGGCGATGATCGCGTTCTGGCCCGCCATGATCGCCGTACTGCTGCTGACAACCTTCATTCCGGCGCTCACGACCTTTCTGCCGGCACTCATCATGGACTGATGGGTCTATCACGGAACGAACACACTGCATGGGAGAGAACGAATGTATGTATCACGATTCACCCTTGAGGGCAAAACCGCTATCGTAACCGGCGCGGGAACCGGTCTCGGCCAGGGAATGGCCGTCGGTCTCGCCGAAGCCGGAGCACGGATCTTCGGCGTGGATTTCATCGACATGGGTGAGACCGAGCGCGCGGTCTCCGCGGTGGGATCCACCTTTCACGGGATGACCGCCGATCTGTCGACCATCAAACCGGTCGAACAGATCATCGAGCGCGCCGTCGCGGCATACGGAACCGTCGACATCCTGGTGAACAACGCGGGCATCATCAAACGCAACGACTCGATCGACTTCACCGAGAAAGAGTGGGACGATGTGCTCAACATCAACCTGAAGACAGTTTTCTTCCTCTCTCAGGCCGTCGCTCGCCAGTTCCTTGCGCAGGAGTCTCCGGGCAAGATCATCAACGTCGCCTCGATGCTCTCGTTTCAGGGAGGAATTCGCGTTCCATCCTATACGGCGAGCAAGAGCGGAGTGATGGGTCTGACGCGCCTGCTCGCCTGCGAATGGGCAAAACACCGGATCAACGTCAACGCGATCGCTCCCGGATACATGGCCACCAACAACACCGAGCAGCTGCGCGCAGACGCCGCGCGATCGGCCGAGATCCTCGGACGAATTCCCGCCGGCCGCTGGGGGCTGCCCGAAGACCTCAGGGGGCCAGTTGTGTTCCTCGCATCCGCGGCAAGCGACTACGTCAACGGCTACACCATCGCCGTGGACGGCGGCTGGCTCGCACGATAGGGCGGCCGGATAATCCTGTGTTCAAGTGTATCGTAACCGACTACGTTGAGCCCGATCTGAAGTGGGAGGCCGCCCAGTATCGCGCTGCCGGGATTGGGTTTGAGGCTCATCAGCTCCGAGGGGCTCCGCCCGGCGAATTAGCTGAGCGGGTCGCGACCGCGACCGTGCTTATCGTTGATCAGGCTGCAATCACCGCCGATGTGATCGCAGCCTTGACAAGTTGTCAACTTATTATCCGCCACGGTGACGGTTACGACAACCTCGATCTGGCCGCCGCAACCGCGCAGGGAATCGTCTGCGCCAACAAGCCGGGATTCTGGAGCCGTGAGGTCGCCGAGCTTGCGTTGGGGCTCTCGCTTGCTCTCTGCCTTCGGCTTCCGGAGCAGCAGCAGGTCGCGGCTGCTCCCCTTCCGCAGGGTGGCTGGGATCTGGCACGAGCGATGCCGCAGCGGAGCATCGCCAACATGACGGTGGGTGTGCTTGGGTACGGCAAGATCGGCCGTCATGCGGCCCGCCTGTTTCGAGGCGTGTGTGAGAAGGTGCTGGTTCA
>SLTF01000344.1 GCA_007130025.1 Spirochaetales bacterium
CGCCGAGACGACTGGGATCAGCTCATGGGGATAAACCTTACCGGCCCGTTCCTGGTTGCCAAAGCGGTTGCAGCGCACATGACTTCGCGCAAGCGCGGCAAGATCATTAACATCTGCTCGCTGCAAAGCGAGCTTGGTCGAAAGAACATCGCCCCCTACGCCGCATCCAAAGGTGGGCTTCGCATGCTCACGCGCGGCATGGCCGTGGACTGGGCGCCGCACAATATCCAGGTGAACGGTATCGGCCCCGGGTACTTCGTGACGGAAATGACGCAGCCGCTGAAAGACAATCCCGAATTTGACGCATGGCTCTGCGGGCGAACCCCCGCAGCGCGCTGGGGAGATCCCGATGAGCTGGTGGGCGCAGCGGTGTTTCTGGCGTCGGGCGCATCGAGTTATGTAAACGGTCACATACTATACGTGGACGGCGGCATGCTGGCCGCGGTGTAAGAAGGAGCAACAAATGATTGACATCAATCACCCGGCAAACTGGAAATTTGAATCGCCGACTGCGCCAGGATGGCATAACGTGGTTAGCCCGCACAATTCGGCGCTTCAGCGTCTCAGCGTTTTTCGCCTGAACCTGTCGCCCGGTGATTCGCACGAACTGCGCCACGACACGCTCGAGCTCAATCTGGGCGTGGTCAGCGGGACTCTGCGACTCACATTCAACGGTACCGACCATCGGCTCGGCTGCAGGGACTCGGTCTATCTGATCCCGGGCGACCGCGTCACGGTGACGGCTGAGCCGGGAGAGCCAGTGGTGGCGTTTGCCGGAGCGGCCCCGTTTCACGCAGTTGGCGCGAGTTACGTGCGCCGGTACGATCCCGACCTGCCCCTCGGGGCAGTACACCAGATTCACGGAGAAGCGCCGTTCCGGCGCGAAGTCTTCATGACGGTTGACCAGGATACGCCGGCGTCGTCAATGATCAACGGATTCACCTGGGGAGACTCAGGCGCGTGGACCAGCTGGCCCCCGCACGAGCACACCGAGCACCTGGAGGAAGTGTACTGCTACTTCGACCTTCCTTCACCGCGCTTCGCCCTCCATCTCTGTTCGCGAAAGCCGGCAACCGTGGAGTTCGTTCATCCCGTCCATACCGGTGACTGCGTGATTATCCCCGAAGGGTATCACCCCACGGTGGCCATGCCGGGATCCTCGAGCAGTTACTTCTGGCTGATGGCAGCTCACCGTCCGGCCAGCAGGCGGTACGATCTCGCGGTCAGCGATCCCGCGTTTGTCTGAGCCGGTGAGTGTCCGCGGTGGCGCTTCTGCAGCGACCGTGGGGCCTCAGGTGATGTAGGGCGTTCGTCCCCGGTACTCTCCGCTCTCCAGCTCCTGTACCACCAAAGCCGCCACCGCCTCCCGGCTCACCATCCGCGCCGGCGTCGTCTGGTCGACGCCGATGGCCGGCGGGTTTGCGGTTGGCTTGTCGGTGAGTCCTCCGGGGCGGATGATGGTCCAGTCGAGGCCGCTGTCGCGCAGCAGCGCTTCCTGTCGCTCCTTGTCGGCGAGTGAGGATCGCAACAGCAGCCGAAAGAGCCAGCGGTACCACCCGGGGATCTGCTTCAGGCTGTCTCCCGTCCCCATGCCGGTGATCACCACGATGCGCGTCAGCGAGAACTTCTGCATGGCGGGAATGATGATCTCGGTCCAGCGGCTGCAGACGTCGCGCGGCGACCCCTTCGCCGGGCCCAGGCAGCAGACCACCGCGTCACAACCGGTGATGGTCTGAATCACCTTGCCGGGGTCCATCGCGTCGCCGCCAATGACCTGAAGCCCCGCCTCCGGCGGCACCGCGCCGGGGTTTCGGGCGAGCAGCTTGATGCCCCACTCCTTCTCCAGTGCCTGCACCAGCACCTGTCGTCCCACACCACGCGTCCCGCCAAAGAGAGCAATGCGCATCGGTTACCCCCGTGCTTCAAACTACTGCGAGTGGCGCGCTGTGGCAAGACGATTTGCGCCACCTGTTGATTCTCACTCCATGTTCGAAAATCTTGACCATTCGGAATATTCTGATTATTCTGATTCTGTCAGGTTGACGGTGAATGTCAGCCAGGGGAGGCGAGATGGACCTGTTCAACCGGTCGCTGCGCGTTGACGCGGTGATATCGGTAGATGATCGAGGGCAGATGGTGCTGCCCAAGGACGTGAGGCAGCGTGCGGGGATCAACCCGGGAGACAAACTGGCGCTGGTCAGTTACGAGAGCGACGGCTGTGTCTGCTGTCTCTGGCTGATGAAGACCGAGCAGCTGCTTGGGTCGGTACGGGAGAGCCTTGGGCCGCTGATGAGTGCGCTCGCGGCTTCCGGGGGCGGCGAAGACGGAGGTGGAGACACGGACAAAGGAGAGATCAATGAGTGACGTACGCGAAGGGGTGCGCCGCCGGTACGGAGCGGTGGCAGTTGGAGCGGGAAGTTGTTGCGGACCGAGCTCCGGGGGCTCCGGCTGCTGCGGCAGCGCCGCGCAGATTGGTGAGGCCAACGGCTACTCGATCGACCAGCTCTCCATCGTTCCGGAGGGATCGAACCTGGGACTGGGCTGCGGGAACCCAACCGCCATCGGCTCCCTGCAACCCGGCGAGACGGTGCTCGATCTGGGTTCCGGGGCAGGTTTCGACTGCTTTCTTGCCGCGCGGGCGGTAGGGTCGGAGGGGCGCGTTATCGGGGTGGACATGACGCCGCAGATGCTCGAGAAGGCTCGCGAGAACGCCGCAAAGGGCGGATACCGGAACGTCGAGTTCATCGAGGGCTTCATTGAGCAGCTTCCGCTGCCGGACGCTTCGGTAGACGTGGTCATCTCCAACTGTGTCATCAACCTGTCGGTCGATAAACCACAGGTCTTTCGCGAGGTGGCCAGGGTGCTCAAACCCGGCGGGCGGATGTACGTTTCCGATCTGGTGCTTACCCGCCCCCTGCCGTGGCTGCTGCGCCAAAGCTCCGCGCTCTACACCGCGTGCGTCGCCGGCGCGTTGACCCGCAGCGACTATCTCGCGGCAATCGAGGAGGCAGGCCTGTCACCAATTACCGTGGTTTCCGAGCGCCCCTACCGCCTCGACGTCATGACGGCAGATCCGTCACTCGCGCGCCTGGTCAGGTGGGCCCGCGTGCTGCCCCCGCTGCGCCGCCGCATGGAGTCGGTGGTGAGTCTTTCGGTGCGTGCCGAACGGCCGGTGTAAGCCGTCAGAATACCGGCCGGCAGGAGGCGCCGCCGTCGACCACCAGGTTGGCGCCGGTGATCCAGGCGGCTGAACTCGACGCCAGAAAGAGGCAGGCGTCCGCCACTTCGTGGGGGGCGCCGGTGCGGCCGAGGGGGGCTGCCTGTTTCCACGAGGCCACGCCCTCGGGCCACGCATCTTCGAGTCCTTCGCGGCCGATCAGTCCGGGGGAGACGCAGTTCACGCGAATTCCGCTCGGGCCGAGTTCCAGCGCGGAGGAACGGGTGAGCATGATGACCCCCGCCTTGGCCGCGTTATAGTGGCTGTGTCCGCGCGCGGGGGTTGAGCCCTCGATCGAGGCGATGTTGACGATCGCGCCACGTCCCTGCGCCATCATGCGCCGGGCGGCCGCCTGGGTGCAGGCGAAGGCACTGTCGAGGTTTGCCGCGACCACGCTGCGCCACTCCGTTGCGGTCAGCTCCATCAGCGGAGTGACCGGGTAGACGCCCGCGTTGTTCACCAGCACATCCACCCTTCCAAACCGTTCGACCGCCGCGGCGATCAGAGCTTCGGCTCCATCGTCGCTCGTGAGGTCAGCCTGCACCACCAGCGCCGCGCCCCCGGCGTCGTGTATCTGCGCGGCGGTCTCGTCCGCACCGGCGCGGTTGCGGTTGCAGTGTACCACCACCGATGAGCCGGCGGCGGCGAACCGCAGGGCGATGGCGCGACCGAGGCCGGCCCCCGCCCCGGTGACAACAACGGTTGTCTGCGAGAAATCAAACGGTGTGGGGTTCATTGCGGGCCTCCGGTGGCTGATGATGACGAGCGTGGCACGTCCTTGGCGCGCCCGCTCCGGTACGGTATCATGGTGGAACGAAAACGCCCTCGTGGCAAGAGGTACCATGTCAAAACGCGCTTCCGATCCATCGCAACAGTCATCATCCCGCAACACTCCGGCGCGTCCCACGGTACAGCAGCTGATCGAACGCTTCCAGATGCAACCGCTCCCCGAAGAGGGTGGTATGTACGTGCAGAGCTACCTCTCTGCTGATCTGCTCCCGGGCGACGCGCTTCCGGCGCGTTACCCGGCAACATCCAAGCCGGCGGGAACGGCCATCTACTACCTGCTCACCGCAGAGGCCAACTCGTTCTCCGCCTTGCATCGCCTGCCCACCGACGAGATCTATCACTTCTATCTGGGTGACCCGATGGAGACGCTGCTGCTCTTTCCCGATGGCACGAGCCGGATTGAAGTGATCGGTCGCGACGTTCTGGCCGGGCAGCACGTACAGTTCGTGGTTCCGGCGGGGGTATGGCAGGGGTCGGCAGTGGCGCCTGGCGGTGAGTACACGCTGATCGGCACGACGATGGCGCCCGGTTACACCACGCCAGATTACGAAGGCGGCGTACGGGAGGAACTGATCGCCCGCTATCCCGACCAGGCTGAGCGAATTCGCCGACTCACGCGCTGAGCATCACCGGCGGAGGCGACGCGAGCTGATCACTCCGGTGTTCAGGCCAACCGCGTGCAGACCACCGAAGAACCGTGCGTGTTCGATCTTGATGCAGGCGTCCATAACCACCTGCATTCCCGCTTTCCGCGCTACGCGTGCGGCATCCTCGTGGATTACCCCCAGCTGCATCCAGATCACCTTGGCGCCAACTTCAATCGCCTCGTCAACGATTCCGGGAACGGCCGCAGGGTCGCGAAAGATATCCACCACCTCGACCGGTTCGGGGATGTCGCGCAATGACGGATAGCAGCGCTCGCCGAGGATCTCGGTCTCGCGGGGATTGACCGGGATGATGCGGTAGCCCTCCGCCTTCAGATAGATCGCCGCGAAGTGGCTCGGGCGGTACGGATTGGATGAGAGTCCCACCATGGCAATCGTGCGGCAGTTTCGCAGAATCTCCTGCCGGTCCCATGCGGTCGTGGCAAACTCGGTCCGGTTGACCGGTGAGTTCGAACTCACCGCGCCGGTAATGACAGTCTCGCCCATGGTCGTTCTCCTGTTGTCTGCTACGCCCGGAGCGCCTGGTCCAGGTCCCAGAGGATATCCTCAACGTCTTCCAACCCCACCGACAGGCGGATCATCTCCGGCAGCACACCGGCGGCACGCTGTTCGTCTTCCGACAGCTGCTGGTGGGTCGTGCTCGCCGGGTGAATAACCAGGGTCTTTGCGTCGCCGACGTTTGCCAGATGAGAAATCAGGTGGAGCCCCTCGATGAAGCGGCGCCCGGCCTCGAAGCCGCCGGTCACGCCAAAGGTCATGATGGCGCCGGGGCCGCGGGGAAGGTAGCGATCCGCGAGATCCCGGGACGGACTGTCCGGCAGCGTCGGGTAGTTCACCCAGCTCACCTTTTCGTGGGCGTGGAGGTACTCGGCAACCCGCCGGGCGTTCTGGACGTGTCGTTCCATCCGCAGGCCCAGCGTCTCCAGCCCCTGGAGAAAGAGGAAGGCGTTGAAGGGGCTGAGTGCGGGACCCAGATCGCGCAGCGTCTCCACCCGGGCCTTCATGATGTAGGCGAAGTCGCCGAAGGTCTCGAAGAATCGCACTCCGTGGTAGCCCTTGCTGGGTTCCAGCATCTGGGGAAAGGGACCCTGGTCCCAGGGGAAGCGTCCGCTGTCTACGATCACCCCGCCGATACTTGTTCCGTGGCCTCCCATGAACTTGGTAGCCGAGTGCACCACGATATCGGCTCCGTGTTCAATTGGGCGGCAGAGGTAGGGCGAGGCGAAGGTGTTGTCGATCATGAGCGGCAGATGATGCTCGTGAGCGATAGCGGCCACCGCGGCGATGTCGAGCACGTTGATCCGTGGGTTGCCGATGGTCTCTCCGTAGAGCACACGGGTCTTCGGTGTGATGGCTCGGCGAAAATTCTCGGGGTCGTCGGGATCCACGAACACGGTGTTGATGCCGAGCCGCCGGAGACTCACGTCGAACTGTGTGTAGGTTCCCCCGTAGAGGGTGCTGGCCGCGACGATCTCGTCTCCTGCCTGCAGGATGTTGAGCAGCGCCACGAGCTGTGCGGCCTGTCCGCTTCCTACCGCGAGGGCTCCGACGCCTCCTTCCAGCGAGGCGATTCGCTCCTCCATCACCGCGGTGGTTGGGTTCATGATGCGGGTGTAAATGTTTCCCAGTCGCTGCAGGTTGAAGAGCGCCGCCGCGTGATCGGTGTCGTCAAAGACAAACGACGTCGTCTGGTAGATGGGAACCGCGCGGGCGCCCGTCTCGGCGTCGGGACGTTGTCCCGCGTGCAGGGAGCGGGTATGGAACCCGAATTGATGTTCAGTGCCGGCCACCGATACCTCCTTCCGCCCGAACGGTAACCAAATTGTTGACCGTCCTTCACGGGATCGTCAAGGGTCTCGGGGTGGTGCGAATATTGTGCTTTCCGCCGGCCTCGTTCAATCCGCTCTATGGAAGCACACGCTGCAGGAACGCCCTCAGACCATCGACGTAGGCCGTGCCGGTCAGCATGAACCCATCGTTGTGCCCACCCTGAAGCTCAAGGAAACTGCCACGCTCGCCCGCCGCCGCCAGCAGCGCCTGGCCGTGTGACCAGGGAATGATCTCGTCGGTTCGGCTGTGCGCCACCAGCACGGGGGTGTCACTCTCGCGCACGTACTGCAGCGCGGGGTGACGGTATCGGGCCAGCAGGCGGACGGGGAAGATCGGGTAGTGACGCGCGGCAAGATCGGGGATTGAGGTGAACGATGACTCCACGATCAGGCCGGCAGGAGCGGTGCGGGCAGCCAGGGCCGCCGCTACCGATCCTCCGAGGGAGCGCCCGAAGAGAACGACGTGTTCGGCCGGGATTCCGCGCGTCTCGGTGACGTAGTGCCAGGCGGCGTCCGCATCCCGGTTCAGCCCCGCCTCGCCTGGCCGCCCTTCGCTCCGGCCGAATCCCCGATAATCGAAGATGAAGGTGTTCACCCCCAGATCAGCCAGGATTCGAAGGGTGTCGAGGCGGTGGGAGATGTTGCCCGCATTGCCGTGAAAGAAGATCACCGTGTCGGCTGTCGGCTCGGGCGCGGTCACGAACCAGCCGTGGAGTTCTATCCCGTCTTCGGCGCGAATTCGCACATCGTCCCAGAGGAGACCAAGATCGTCCGGTGTGGCGATGATGGCTCGCCCGCCCGCACGCGGAACGTAGATCAACCGGCCCTGCGCCACAAAGATGAACGCCGCCATGGCGAACCAGAGCACCGCGAGTCCGGAAAACAGCTTGAGCAGAAACGATACTGCGACGTTCATTCGGAACCTCCTTCGCCATACTCCCTGAGCCGGTCAATTTGAGCAATACCCTGCGTGTGCCACGAAGCTTGGTGAAACCTCCAGGTTGGGCTGCAAACCCGGAGCGGGTTCACCGGGGAATGCGACTGGCGAACACCGGCGGTTTGCGCCATACTGAGACCATGAATTACGCTCAACTGCTCTCACCCCGCGCCGTCGCCGGAGTTGAAGTGCCCAACCGAATCGTCATGCCACCGCTGGTCATCTGGCAGGCGGGTCTTGACGGCCTGGTCACCGAGGAGCACCTGGCGCATTACCGCCGCTCGGCAGGTCCGGGGCTGGTGATCGTGGAAGCCACCGCGGTGTCGCCCGAAGGCCGCCTTGCCGCCACCCAGATTGGCGCCTGGCACGACGGGCAGACCGAGGGGCTCTTCCGCCTCGCCGAAGCGATTCACCACTCGGGAGCGTCTGCCGGCATTCAGATCCATCACGCGGGCGGGCGTACCAGCGCCGAAAAGAACGGCGGGCTACCGATTCTGGTACCCTCCATCACCGCGAAGACGCCCGCCGATGCGCATGAGCTGACCGAGGACCAGATCTTGGGCATCGTGACCGCCTTCGCCGCGGCCGCGCGGCGCTGCGTGGAGGCGGGTTTCGACCTGATCGAAATCCACGGAGCCCACGGCTACCTGGGCAGTCAGTTCCTGGCGCCCTCTACGAACCACCGAACCGATCGCTGGGGCGGAAGCCTGGAGAACCGATGCCGCTTCCTGGTACAGTGCGTGACCGCGGTGCGATCCGCGGTCGACGCCGCTGCGCCGGGCGGAGGAGCCGGGAGACCGGTGGCCACGGCCGTCCGGCTCGGCGCCGCCGACGGGTCCGATCCGCGGCTCACCGTCGAAGAGGGGGTGAAGGCGGCACGCCTGCTGGTGGATGCCGGGGCGGAGCTTCTGCACGTGTCGCACGCGGGCTCAATGCCGGCCGTGGCGAAGGATGCGCGCTGGTCGCCGACCATGGAACTGGCTCGGGCTGTTCGCGCATCGCTTGAAGGTGCCGTGCCGGTGATCGGCGTGGGCGGGATCAAGACGCCGACGGAGGCTGAGTCGGCAATCGCCGAAGGCGTCTGCGATCTGGTCGCGGTTGGGAGGGCGATGCTCGCCGACCCCGAGTGGGCGGCAAAGTGCGTTGCGGGCGAGGCGGACCAGATCAACCGCTGTATCGATTGCAAACCACGCTGCTTCCACTTCACCGATCCTGCGAAGTGTCCACCACGCAAAAGGAGGGAGAAATGATAAAGGTTGGAGTCATTGGCGGGTCGGGGCTCGAGAATCCTGACATTATTCAGAACCCGGACGAGGTTGTGGTCAACACTCCGTACGGGAAACCCTCATCCACGCTGACGGTTGGGGAGATCGCCGGGGTGTCCGTGGTGATTCTCTCGCGGCACGATCGGGATCATCGTCTGCCGCCGACTCAGGTCCCCAACCGCGCCAACATTCAGGCGATGAAGGATCTCGGGTGTACCCACCTGCTCGCCACCACCGCCGTCGGCTCACTGCGCGAGCCAATCGGGCGCGGCCACTTCGTCATTCTGGATCAGTTCATCGACTTCACGCGCCGCCGCGAGGTCACCGTGTTTGATTCCTTCGCGGACGGCATGCACCACATCCCGATGGCCGAGCCCTTCGATGTAATGCTTCGCGAGCAGCTCTTCCAGACGGCGCAGTCGCAGGGGATTCCGGTGCATGAGCGGGGCACGGTGGTCACCATCGAGGGGCCCCGATTCTCCACCCGTGCCGAATCGCACATGTTTCGCGCGTGGGGGGCGGACGTGATCAACATGAGCACCGCGCCGGAGTGTATCATCGCCA
>SLTF01000033.1 GCA_007130025.1 Spirochaetales bacterium
ACCGTTACTGTTTGGATCGTTCTGATTATTCTGTTGAGAGTTCAAATCCGGTATCCCCTTGCCAGACAATTTCGGTCTCTGTTGCGCACGCCGCCCTGCCTTCGGTGCGCGGTTCTCGTTCCAGCGGAAGCACGTCCGGGCGAAACAGATCTTCGCCACCCCAGGGCGAAAAGAGCGCCGCCACAATCCCGGCGCGATCTTCCAGCACCAGAACCTCCGAACCCCGTTCGGCGCAAAGTTTCTTCAACTGCTTGTGCCCGTACCGCTGCGCAACCCGGTCCCCCGGGCGACGCGAGCGAACGACAAGCGGAGGGTGGCATGAGCCGATCTGCGCACGCACGCTCCACATTCCGTCGGCAGAGCGCACACCGACAACGACGCAACTGTCGGCGCGCTGAGATCGCTTGCCGGTGGTGACAAGATATCCCTTTTTCTCGTTCCGGACAACATCACGGCGGACGACAATCGCTGCATCGGCGGCCTTTGCGGAAAACGAAATGCGCAGACCGTAGCCGCGCAGTAACACCGTGGCAGTACCGTCCCACGTCACCAGTGGTCGAAAAAACTGGTGGGTCACCCCGAATGCCGCCTCCGGTCCGAGCAACCGCTCGACCGACAGGAAACAACAGCATCGCCGCAGGGCCGGTGGGAACGCGGCAAATCGAGTCGCGTTGATCAACACCTCATCCGAACCCTCACCATCGGACTGCGTGGACAGTGCCTCGCCCGCGGAAAACCGCAACGCTTCGTCGGTCTCTCGCATCCGCTCGGCGCTCACCGCTACCCCGTGGGCCGCCGCCGGCTCGACGTCGAGCAGGGCCGGGGTCACGTGCCCTCGAAATCGGTTTCGCCGAAACGCTTCCGATTGATTGGTGCTGTCTTCCACGAAGAGCGCCCCACCATGGACCGCCCTCCGTTGCTCGGCACACTCTTCCAGAAGCGACGGATCCACCGAAAGAAACGGCCGCACCAGAAGCGGTTGCCGCTCTTCGAGCCGGCCGCCGGCATTCAGGTTTCGAACCTCGGGCATACCGGCGAGCCCACGGGCGCCGCTCCCCCGAGTCAGCCGCATGAGCACGGTCTCCATTTGATCGTGCAGATGGTGGCCGGTGACGAGGTACGCTCCGTCCCGTGCCCGGACACACTCCCCCAGCGCGCGGTACCGAAACTCCCGGGCCACTTCTTCCGTTGATCGCCCCTGGGATTGCGCGGTCGATGAGATGATTCCAGGCTCGATCACGCTGCAATCGATGGGAACTCCGAGCAGCCGTGCGAGGCGCTCGACGCACATCCGTTCGGCCGCCCGCTCGCTTGGGCTTCGCAATCCGTGATCAACGTACGCAATCGAGGCGGTACCACCGTGTTCCGCTACCACCGGACAGAGTACCGTTGCGAGCACCGAGCTATCCCGTCCGCCGGAACCCGCAACGATCCAGTGAGCTGAGGGTTCGAGCCGGTTCCGCGTGATGACGCGCAGAAGCTCCTTACGAAGCTCCCGTTCCGCGCCGGTTGTACTCATTCATCGCCTCCTCGATCGAGGTATCGATGATCCGAAGCGTCGCGTCGCGCGCCGTCTCAATCCCCTGGAAAAATCGAACGGCTTCTTCACCTTCCGGGACCCCGAGCACGTGATTGACAACCGCCTCACGGCCAATCGGCTTATCAACGCCGACGTAGACCCGGACAAACGCATCGCTGCCGAGCTCGGCCACCAGCGATCGAAGCCCCCGGTGCCCTCCGGTTCCTCCGCCGCGCTTGATGCGAACCGTACCCGTCGGAAGATCAAGCTGATCGCAGATCACCACGATATCCGTGACGTCGATCCCAAATCTCCGCTGTACCCGGGGGATGACCTCCCCGCTTCGGTTCATGAAGGTCAGCGGTTTCAGCAGCATGACGGAGACGCCGCCGTCGCGGACGATGTTGGCGCTCTGGTAGCGATGAAACAGGGGGCGGCGAAACGTGCACTCTTGAGTGCGCGCAATTGCGTCCAACGCAAGAAACCCGGCGTTATGCCGGGTTTGTGCGTATTCGAGACCGGGATTTCCAAGACCAATGACAAGCCGCAGAAGCTTACTCGTCGGAATTCTCTGCTTGCTCGGTAACGGCGGCTTCCTCGTCAACCTCGGTTTCCGCCTCTTCCTGGGCGCGCGGAGCCGCGACGGTTGCCACCACCTGGTCGATCCCATTCAGGACCTTTACCCCGGTCGGCACGACGATATCGGAAACGTGAACTGAGTGACCGAGTTCCAATCCGGCGATATCAATCTTGACGTCAGCCGGGATGTCTTTCGGCAGACATTCGATTTCCAGCTCGTGCAACTGAACTTCCAGAATACCGCCCTCTCGAACACCCTTGGACTTGCCTTCAAGGTGGATCGGGATGTGAGTCTTCAGGAGCTTCCCGCGGGCGATTTCGTAGAAGTCGATGTGCTGAATCGTTCCCGACATCAGGTCCTCGTCGTACGACTTGACGAGCACGTCAACGCCGGCGCTTTCCATCTGCAGCGTGATGATGGTGCTCTCGTTGATGTGCTTGAACGTGTTGATAAACTCGTGCGCATCCACGGAAATGGTGCGATGCAGCTTCTGTCCGTAGATGACGGCAGGGATACGACCGCTTCGGCGAAGGCGCCCAATGGGTCCCTTCTTGCGCTCGGTCCGTTCAGCCGCTTGTACCACGATCTGTTCCATGTTCTCTCCTCTGTATCTTGGCCGGTACTGGGACGGGAGGATTCGAACCTCCGAATGCCGGGATCAAAACCCGGTGGCTTAGCCGCTTGCCGACGTCCCAACGTGGTTTTCTGTGTTGCAGAGTACCTTTCCAGATGTTGCGCCGAATGTCAAGGGTTACCGGCCTCAGCGGTCGGTTCCGCCGCTCCGCGGGAACAAAACCAGCGAGATCGGGGCGAAGGTTCAGAACTCTCCGCTTCCGTCGCCACCACCATCGGTTTCTTCGTCGCTCCCGGCGTCGTCTGTCGCGTTCTCAAAGGCGTCAAGAATACGCGATTGCAGATCGTTTCGAAAATCCGAATTGATGGGATGTGCCACGTCTTTATACTCACCGGTTTTGGTCTTGCGACTGGGCATGGCGATAAACACGCCCGTTTTCCCTTCTATGACCTTTACGTTGTGAACAACGAAGCAGTCGTCAAAGGTAACCGTTACATAGGCTTTGAGTTTGCCTTCTGAGCTCACTCTTCGAATCCGGATATCAGTAATGTCCATACGATGCTCCTTGGAACGCACTCACTCGACGCTCAGCACACTCCGATCCGCCCATGTACACACCGTGCCGTCACTGGAATGACGGCTCCCGGTAAGTATCGCAAATATGATTGGCAGTGTCAAATCAGAAATGTAACACCGGTGCCGTTCAGATTGACACCAGATCGGCACACTACTACACTTTGGACATGGCGGCAGCACACAACAGCGACACCGATCACGACGACTTCGCGGATGACGAGTTTGACGACTCGGACTGGACGGAGAACGAAGAATTCGGAGCTGACGATTTCGACGACGGCGACTCTTACGACGAGACCGACGGAGATTTCGACGACTGAGGTTTCGCCGACTGCGGCGGAGCAGAGCCCAGAAAATCCCCCTCCTCGTCTGCGCGAAAGAGCTCTCGTCCGCTGAACCAGAGTCGTTCCAGTTCGTAGAACGCCCTGCTCTCGGCGGTCATGATGTGCACCACCACAAATCCGAGATCGATCAGCGTCCAGCTGTTATCCTGTTGCCGCTTGCTGCCGTTCAGCGGAGTGACCGCATACTGCTCAAACACGGTTTGCAGCTGCTTCTGCAAGCCGCGCGCGTGAGCCGCCGAGTTTGCCGTGGCTATCACCAGGTAGTCGGTAAAACTGCATATCTCACCGACCGCGAGTGCGATGGTGTTCCGTGCTTTGTGTTCGTTCAGTGTCCGAGCGCACTCGAGTGCGATCGCTTCGCGATCGAAGAGTTCCCCACCCGCGTTGGTGGTGTTATCGTCTGACGTTGGTGCCATCAAAATCCCTTCCTAAAACCAGGGTAACCGCCGCTGCCGACTCCGCGGCACGGTCAGTCACTACACGGTCTGCCTGAATGATGCCGGCAACGCGCTGCGCGAACGCAGGGTTCCCGGTGCGGTCAATGACCAGGGTGTGTTCAACCTCGCTCGTCTCGGCGTTGCCAACGTGAACCACGTTGAATCCAAATCCCTGCATCAGATCCTGAGTACGCCGCGCCAGTCCGGTCACGGCCGTACCGTTGAGAATCTCCAGCGAGATGAGCGCGTTGTCTTCAAATGTCTCGACTTCGGACGCAAGACTCTCCTGAACCTGTCGAACCGTCTGACGCAGCCACTGCCCCTCGAAGTGGGGGAACAACAGCTCCTGTCGAACCGATTCTGCTTCTACCACTCGAAGGTTCCCCTGAACCTGCCGGTACACCAATCTGCCGCTCTCGAGGCGATCAAACTCCGCAAACAGACGATGCAGGGAGCGGTTATCGAGGTTGGTATCAACCCAGCGCGCCACAAAGGGCCGAACCCTCGAGTGGTTCAAATAGCTGGACCGTTCGCCCAGACGATCGATCAGATTCTGAGCGAACGCTTGCACAATCCCGATTTGTTCTTCTCCCATGGCGCGCGCCGCGTACTCGAGGAAGAACACGTCCAGATTGCTGCCGTCGAGTACCACGTTTCCCGACGGCAACCGGATGGACTCGGAAGGATCCACCCCGGCCACATCAACAAACACCCTCACTCCCTCAATCAGGTCCACCAGCGACGCCAGATCGGCGAGCGACACGGTGATGAAGAACGGAATCTCCGTGCCGAGAAGACGTGCAACGGCATCGCGGTAGAGCTCGACGTTCCCCTCTCGAAACACCGCATCAATGCGGTCCACTCGGTTCAGCGCCCCGAGGATTGCGCCGACGTTACCCGGAATATCGAACAAGGCGCCGCGCGCGCTGACGGGATTGTAGAGCAGCACCTGAGTCCAAAGAGGTGCACCCTCGTGTTCGACAACCCAGAGAACCCCTATCTGGTCCCCACTCGCAACCAGATCGCTGATCCGGTCGCTGCGAACCTGTGTCCATACAAACACACCGGTGCCAATAATAATGACTGCAATCAGGACCAGAAAAATCACGGCGTGATCAAACGACTTTTTCATGCGTGCGCTTCCATTACTTTCAGTCGCTGCGTGAGGTCGGCTACCATCTCCCGGGTACTCCCTGCGACCGGGAAACCCCGGCGACCAAGGTCATTGGCCACTGCAAGCACCATCCTGGGAAGTGACCCGCCGTTGCAGGCCGCTCGAAGCTCGTCGGTCAGAAATGGTCTCCCCTCCTCGCAGTAGTCTGCAACGTAGACTGCCATCTCCAGATCGGTCATCCCCGCTCGACCGAGCGTATGGTGCCGGACTGCGCTCAACACGTCGGGATCGGCAATGTCGTACTCAACGCGCAGCACCGCAGCAGCGGCCGGGCCATGAAGCAGCACCGGGTGGGCCCGCTGTTCGTCGTCCAGCACCTCGCCGTCGCGTGCCGCCCACGCGAGCAGTTCATGCTCCGGCCACTCGCGGGCCAGATCGTGCCCCCAAGCAGCCGCCGCTCCGGCGACTGGAGAGAGGCAAAACCGGCGACAGAGCCGATCGCACAGCACAACCACACCTTCGATATGACGTAACCGCTTCGGTGAAACAGTGGACTCAACACGCTCGCGGATTTCACGGACGGTGGACTCGGTAATCATGAACCCAGATAGAGACGGTGGTCGACGATGTACCGGTAAACCAATTCCGGCACCAGATATCGAAACGCGCTTCCGGTCTGAACGCGTTCCCGTATCTGAGAGGATGACACCGGCAACGGAGAGTTGTCAACCGTGTGCGCATCACGCAGCAAATCCGGAAGGGGGGCGTTCTCGCGGCGCACCACGATAACGTCAGCGAGACGAAGCACCGCCTCGGGTTCCCGCCACAACGAAAAGTTGGCTACCAGATCGTCTCCAATAATCAGCCCCGGTCTCCCATCCGCCAGACCGTCGGAAATCACCCGACGGAGGGTGTCCACGGTATAGGAGACTCCACCCCGGTCGAGCTCCCACCGACCGATGGAAAAATTCTCCTGCGCTACTGCCAACTCGAGCATTGCGAGGCGATCGGAAGAGGAGCCCACCGGCGGACCGTTCTTATGCGGCGGTTGCGCCGCGGGAACAAAGATCACCCGGTCGTATCCAAGTCGGATCCGTACCTCTTCGGCGACAAACAGATGACCAATGTGCACCGGATCGAAGGATCCGCCGAAGAGCGCGATCCGTTCAGCCATCGGACTCTCCCGACGGCGTCTCCACAACCATCCGGCCAAAACGCTCAATGACCCCATCGAGCCCGCTGCGCGCTGCGGCCGAAACCCCGATCACCTGCTCGCCGCTACACGCTGCCACCAATCGCTGCAGCTGTTCCCCGTCGGGATCGAGATCACACTTGGTTCCCACGACGATCCGTCGCTTCTGTGCAAGCTCGGGATCGAATGCGCCGAGCTCATGCAGAAGGGTGGCATAGACCGCATCGGGCCGTTCCTCGGTAACGTCAATCAGAAGGGCCAGAACCGCGGTCCGAGAGATATGCCGCAGAAAGCGGTGTCCAAGCCCCGCCCCATCGGCGGCGCCCTCGATAATACCAGGGATGTCCGCGAGGATCACGTCGTGATCGTGATAGCGCATCACCCCGAGATTGGGAATCTTTGTGGTAAACGGGTAGTTCCCCACCTTGGGATGGGCCGCCGTCAATACCTGCAGCAGACTCGACTTGCCCGCGTTGGGGAGACCGACAAACCCGATGTCCGCAATGAGCCGCAGCTCTACGGTGATCAGCCTTTCCTCCCCCGGCTCTCCCGGTTGTGCGAAGCGCGGGGTACGATGGGTCGACGATTTGAAGTGGGTGTTGCCCTTACCTCCGCGACCGCCGGAGAGCAGCACGAAGTCATCGACCTCTTCGGGGATGTCTGCCAGGAGTTCGCCGGTTTCGACGTCGCGGATAGCCGCGCCGGGGGGGACCTCAAGATACCAGGCGGCGCCGTCGCGACCGTGCCGCTTGCGCCCCTCGCCGGGACGGCCGTTCTCCGCCGAAAACGCGGTGTGGCCGGTAAGGTGAGCGAGGGTTTTCAGGTTTCGGCGGACACGAACGACCACATCGCCACCGCGCCCCCCGTTGCCCCCGTCGGGACCACCTCGCGGAACGTAGCGCTCACGACGAAACGACACGCTCCCCGCGCCACCGTGGCCGGAGCGTATCGTAAACGTGACGTCGTCAACAAATCGTTGCAAGTGGGTTGGGCTACTCGGTGGTAGCTTCTACGGCTACGGGTTCGATGCTCACGTACCGGCGTCCGCGCCGTTGATGAAACACCACCTTTCCCGTGGCCTTGGCGAAGAGCGTGTCATCCCGACCGATTCCAACTTCCGAGCCGGGATGAAACTTGGTGCCGCGCTGACGGACGATGATGGACCCGGCGGGAACCAGCTCGCCGCCAAATCGCTTCACGCCAAGACGTTGCGCAGCCGAATCTCGGCCGTTCTTGGAGCTTCCACCACCCTTTTTATGTGCCATCCTGATCCCCTTTCTGTTCTTTTCTGTGAAGGGGCGTCTCCGGTATTCCGAGAACGCCCCGAGTCACCGATACCCGGATCTGATCCGGGTATCCACGGGCTATGTCTTCCAGACCCTGCAGCAGCAGGCCGGTTACACCGCCCAGCCACGGTTGCCGATGAGACGGACAGGCGGAGACAACAAGCTCCAGCTCCCCTTCTCGGTCGGCCGTTCCGTCTATCTTCAGATCGCTCTGAGCGGCAAGAAGCCGCGCACTGCTGCCGAGAAGCGCCGAAACTGCTGCGCAGACCGTATTGGTCCCCGCGGCGCCTGGTGCGTGCCCGTGCGACCGCAACCGTACCAGGCACTCTGCCCGGTCCAGCCACAGCTCGACGCGGATCACCGACGTCAGGCTCCGACGATCTCGTTGACCCGGATAACCGAAAACTGCTGCCGATGCCCGTTCCGGCGGCGATAATTCTTTCGCCGCTTCATCTTGAAGACGATTACTTTATCGTCTTTGCCGTGTTCTTCGACCACCGCGGTAACCTTGGCCCCCGCCACGTAGGGCGTGCCGACGGTTACGTTATCGCCTCGGAGCATGAGTACGGAGTCAAACTCAACCGTAGCTCCCGCATCACCCGCGAGTCGGTCCACCTTCAGTACCGCACCGGGTTCAGCCTTATACTGCTTTCCGGCAATTTCTACCATTGCGTACATATTCCAAGTCCTTCAGTTGAAATCCATTGCGTGAGCGTCATAGGTAGCACATTCACCGCATGATCGTCAAGTCGTACATTGCGCGCGGTATTGAGCCGCGACGTACTACGGCAGAATCGTGTCACCCATGAGAAATCGGTCCACTTCACGCGCGGCTCCCCGCCCCTCTTTGATTGCCCACACCACGAGCGACTGGCCCCGGCGGGCATCGCCGGCCGAGAACACCTTGGGATGCGACGTCGAGAACTTCCCAAAGTCGGCGCGGATGTTCGAACGCTCATCGCGCTCGAGCCCGAGCTGTTCCGCCACGTCGGCCTCAGGGCCGAGGAAACCCATGGCAAGCAGAACCAGATCGGCCGGCCACTCCTCTTCGCTTCCCGCGACTTCCTGCATCTGAGGGCGTTCACCCGGGGGCTTGTGCCATTTTACGCGAACCGTGCGCACCGCCCTTACCGATCCCTGCCCGTTGTCCACAAACTCTTTGGTGAGGATGCTGAACTCGCGCGGGTCGGCGCCAAACTTTGCCTGCACCTCTTCGTGGCCGTAATCGTTTTTCAGAAGTCTGGGATAGGTTGGCCACGGGTACTCGTCGGTTCGCCCGGACGCCGGTTTGGAGAGCAATTCAAAGTTCTTGATGCTTGCCGCTCCGTGGCGGATGGAGGTGCCGATGCAGTCGGTGCCGGTATCACCACCGCCAATGACGATGACGTGCTTTCCTGAAGCAGAGATGTAGTGCCCGTCGGCGAGGTTGGAATCAAGCAGGCTCCTGGTATTGGCGCGCAGAAAATCCATGGCGAAGTGAATCCCCTTCAGGTCCCGGCCCGGCGTGGGCAGATCCCGCGGCTTGGTCGCGCCCACCGCAACGACCACGGCGTCGTAGGTAT
>SLTF01000331.1 GCA_007130025.1 Spirochaetales bacterium
GGGAATGATTCCCAGCACCACGTTCACGTTGGCCAGTCCGAGATCGGCGTCCATGAGGATCACCCGCTTCCCGAGCTTTGCATATGCGATCGCGAGGTTGGTAGAAAGGTTGGTCTTGCCGACCCCGCCCTTTCCGCTCGCTACGGTAATGATGCGCGTCCGGGTCTCCCCGTTCTGGTTCTTGCTCTTCATGAGCTCGCGCAAGGTCTCTGCCTGGTCAGCCATTCACGTCTCCATGCTCGAGGATTGGGAATCGTTCGGACAGTCGGCGCCGATTGATGCGAAGCCGTTCCAGCGTCAACACCAGCCGTTCCACCGAGCCCACCGCGAGGTTCTCGGGAACTCGCTGTCCGTCGGTGAGATACGAGATTGGTTTCTGCTTTTCATGCAGAACGCTGATCACGTTGCCGATTCTCGTTGTCTCATCGAGTTTTGTTACAATTATCGACCGATAGCCAAAGGGCTCAAACTGCCGCAACAATTCGTACAAATCGCTGGTCTTGGTCGTCGCGCTCACCGCCAGATGCACCTGCGCGTTGCTCCCGCACGCCCGCACTACCTCGTTCATCTCGCCGAGTTGGCTGAACTGTCTCGGGCTCTTTCCGATGGTGTCAACAAAAATGACATCGGCGTCCTGATAGAGCGCGATCTGCTTTTTCATGTCCGCCGCAGAGTCAACACAGGAAACCGGAATTCCCATGATCGTCCCGTAGGTTTCGATCTGCTCCTTGGCGCCAATGCGGTAATTATCGATGGTTATGATCCGCACTTCGTTTCGTCGCGTCGATCCGTTGGTGGTGACACCGTAGTGCGCCGCAAGCTTTGCGATGGTAGTTGTCTTACCGACGCCGGTGGGACCCACCAGCACGAAAACATCGGGCCGCGGCTGTCGGATTGGCTCTGCGATCCGGATTGACTCGCCGATCCATTCCACAACCCGCTCTTCGACGGTCTCTACGTCTTCCAGTGCATCCATCGAGAACTCACTCCGGATGCGGCGAACGATGTCGTCGATGTAGGGCGGGGTGAAGTCGTTGAACGCGAGCACTTCTTCCACGTGGACGATGGTTGGATGATCGGCCGGAACGGTCGCAACGGGCTGCTCCACGGACTCGCGAAGCCGGCGCAGTTCGTCCAAGACCATCTCCATGGTCTTGTCCGCCTTCTCGCTCTTCTCGCTCTTCTCGCTCTGCTCACTCTTCTCGGTTTTGTCGGTCTTGACCGCGGAGAGCAGCCTGCGCTTCTCTTCCTCAAGGTCGGCAGCCCTGCGAATCGCCTCCGGTCGCGGCTTGATGGGCTCGTGCGAGAAATAACCCGTCACTTCGACCCCTTCGCGCTGGAAAAGGCCGAGAAATCCACCCATACGGATGGTACGGTGGTGCATGATGCGGGCCTTATCGCCGTACTTGGTGCGAATCTTGTGCTCGGCTTCGCGATGTGAGGTTGCCTGCTCTACAAAGTACTCCATCTTCTTCCTCTCATGCTTCAATCCGGATTTCTCCAACGCTCTCTACGCGAATCTCCGGGATGATCTCGGGAACGGATAACACCACCAGATCGGCAATATCGCGTGCGGACCCGGATTTAATCAACGGGCGAGCCGCTTCTGAGCAGAGCACGATGGGAAACGCTCCCTGATCCTGTGCCTGGCGCACGCCGTTGCGCAACGCGGTAATCCAGCGACGCTGAACATCCGGAGGAAGCGCCGCGATCACTCCCGCCGAGGTCTCCACGCGCGACTCGATGATCCGCTGTTCAAGCGACGGATCCACGGTCAGCACGCGAATGCTTTTCTCATCGTCCGCGTACTGCTGCGAGATCTGCCGGCGCAGAGCCTGCCGAACCTTTTCAACCAGAAATCCGGCATCCTTGGTGACGTGACCGAAGTCCGAAAGGGTCTCCAGAACTGTCACGATATTGCGGATCGAGACCTGCTCCCGCAATAGTCCCTGAAGCACCTTCTGGATGTCCCCCAACGACAGCACCGACTGAACGTCTTCAACAACAGCCGGATAGTCGCGTCGCAACGCTTCAAGGATTCCCTTCACTTCCTGTCGCCCGAGAATATCCGCGCCGTTTCGCTTGATGACCTCCGTCAGGTGGGTCGCGATGATGGACGGCGAATCAACCACCGTGAAACCGTTGCGTTCCGCCTGTTCACGATGCTCTTCGGTAATCCAGAGCGCCGGCAGGCCAAACGCCGGGTCAACCGTCTTTTCGCCGGGAATGTCGTCGCGCTCGCCGCCGGGGTTAATGCAGAGATAGCGACCCATCCGGATGGTTCCGCGACCAACATCAACCCCACGAATCTTGATGCAGTACTCCGACGGATCGAGTCGCATATTATCGATGATGCGGATACGCGGCACCACAAGCCCCAGATCCAACGCGGTTTCGCGGCGAATCCGCGTTACCCGGTCGAGAAGCTCGGCGCCTTTGTCCTTATCGACCAACGGAACGAGTCCGTAGCCGAGCTCAAGCGAAATTGGATCGAGCGGCGCCACCGGAGAGATCTCTGCCGGGGCTTCCTTCGCCCGCTCCTTCTTTTCGTCGACGCCGGCCTGTGCCTCCGCGGCCATCTGCGTGCGTCCGAGCGTAAACCCCAGAAAGGCGGAAAGCAGTCCCAGAGGAATCAACACGTACCACGGAAACCCCGGGAGAATCGCGAGTACAAACAGAAATCCGGCGGCAATCCAGTAGATGCGCGCCTGAGCTGAGAACTGCCGGGTAACGTCTTCACCGAAGGTCGCGTCGGATACCGAGCGGGTCACAATCACACCGGTTGCCGTCGAGATAATCAGTGCGGGAAACTGTGTCACCAGACCGTCGCCAATCGCCAGCGAGATGTAGGTGTTCAGCGCCATGCCGAAGCTCTCGTTGTGGATTGTCATCCCGACAATGATGCCCCCCACGATGTTGATCACCGTGATGAGCAACCCCACCTTTACGTTCCCTGAGACAAATTTGGACGCACCGTCCATGGCGCCGTAGAAGTCGGCCTCGCGCTCAAGATCCGACTTCTTCTTGCTCGCCTGCTCTTCGGTGAGCGCACCGGAGTTGTATTCGGCCTCGATGGCCATCTGCTTGGCCGGCAGCGAATCCAGGGTGAACCGCGCAGCCACCTCGGCGACGCGGGTGGCACCCTTGGTGATTACAATGAACTGCACTGCGATGATAATGATGAAAATAATCAGACCGATGACCAGACCTTCGGTACCCTCCGTGCCAACCACGAAGGTTGAAAACGCACGAACGATCTGCCCCCCAAATAGCGAACCTTCCGAAAGGATGAGCCGGGTCGAGGAGACGTTCAGGGCGAGTCCGTAGACCGTGACCACCAGCAGCAGGGTTGGGAACACCGAAAACTCAAGCGCGCTCTTGGTATAGAGAACGATCAGAATGATCAGGAGGCTCAGCACCAGGTTGAGCGCCATGAAGGTATCGAGCAGAATCGACGGCAACGGGATGATGAGCATCATCACCACCGCAACAACACCCACCGCGACCAGCACGTCGGTTCGGTGACGCAGGAAGGAGTTGCTCAAGACCGATTGAACGTCTGCCATATCAGCCTGCCTTCACCGTACGGCCGGACATTCGATACACCTCTTTGAGAACCGCCACAACGGCTTCGTAGAACGCTTCGGGAATGGTGTCGCCAATTTCGACCTCGGCGTAGAGCGCCCGCGCGAGCGGTTTATTCTCCATGATGGGCACATTGTGCTCCTGCGCAATTGCGCGAATTCGCTGGGCCATGGCGTCCTGGCCCTTGGCGATGACCGTGGGAGCCGTCATCGAAAGCCGGTTGTACTCCAGGGCTACCGCAAAGTGGGTCGGGTTGGTAACCACCACATCGGCCTTGGGAACGTTCTGAATCATGTTCTGTTGCAGGATCTCCTGCATGCGTTGCCGAAGCCGACTCTTGATCAAGGGATCGCCTTCAAAGGTCTTTCGCTCTTCCTTGATCTCTTCTTTGGTCATTTTCAGAGACTCAATGTGCTGCTTCCGCTGGAAGAAATAATCAAACAGCGACAGAACCAGGAGAACCACGGCGGCCTGTACCAGTATCGTAAACGCCGTACTCGCAACCAGACCGAGCGACTGCATGAAGGGGCGATGCACCAGATTTGCCAGCCGATTGATCTGGGCGCTGATGTTGAGATAGGCGAGTGCCGCGATGATGATGATCTTGCCGAGCGACTTGGCGAGGTTGAATCCCGCTTCCGCGGAAGCGAACGCCCGCTTGAAGAACTTTCCAAAATTGGGAGCGATCTTGTTGAAGTCGGGAGTGATCGGCTTCAGCGAGAACAGGGCACCCACCTGCACGTAGTTCCCCATAATCGCGGCCACAAAGGCGATCCCCCCGATGGGAAGCGTCAATCGCAAAAAGTAGCTGTAGAACGCCGCAAACGGTGCCGAGCTGGTGGTCACGTCAATGACCACGGCTTGGCCCAGGTAGTAACCGACCATTTCCACCGAGACCGAGAGCAGGTACCCACCGAGCAGTCCGAGACCAACCGCACAGAAGAGCAGAACGATGGCCCCGGTAACGTCTTGCGATTTGGCAACCTTGCCGTCTTCGCGCGCCTTCTTGATCTTGTGTTCGGTTGGATCTTCGGTTCGCCCCTCGTCCTCGGCGGCAAACCATTGAAGATGCACCTGGGCAAACCGGGCGCGAATCTCGTGGCGGCGAAGCTCTTCCCAATCGCCGAGCAGCACCGCGTTCATGCGGGAACCTCCCGGGCGAGTCGAAGAATTTCAAACAGACCGTTGAACGCGTGGTCGATCACCCCAGCAAAGGCGTCTACCAGGAAGGGCAACGAGACAAACAGCAGCAGGAAACTCACGCCAATGGAGACGGGAAATCCAAGAATGAGGAGGTTCATTTGGGGCGCCGCCTTGGCAAGCAGCCCCATGGCAACGTAGACCAGAACGAGCGTACCCAGTATCGGGAAGGCAAGAATCAGCGCATGCTCGAAAAGTTGTGACAAACGAACCAGCAGGCCGATCAGGAGGCCCTCCCGCACGCCCACAAAATCCACCGCCCGAACCGCCTGGAACGAACGTATCACCCCAATGTAGAAGAGCCGCTGGAACCCATCCACCCCAATGAACACCATCATCGCGACCAGGTTCAGCAGTTGTCCCATGAGGGGGATCTCAATCTGCGCCATGGGGTCAAACACCTGCGATGCGCCAAACCCCATCTGCAACGAGAAAAACTGTCCGGAGACCTGGAACGCGGTGTACACAATGGCGAGAAAGAACGCCATGATGATTCCCACCATCGCTTCGCCGATCAGCAGGAGGACGTACGCAAGACCGTTTTCGGGGATGGGGTACCCGGTAGCGGCCACCCACGGGAATACCAGAAACGCGCAGAGCAGTGAAAGAGCAATCTTGACCAACTGAGGAATGGCGTCAGAGGATACCAGCGGAGCGATCTCGATCAGTGCAAACACGCGAGCCATGATGAGCAGAAAGAGCTGCGTGTTGTACCCGAAGATCGCGTCCATGACCGTCCTTACCGTACCATCTGCGGAATCTGGGTGAAGAGATTCATAGTGAACTGAACCACCGTCTGAATCATCCAGGGAGCAAAGAAGATCAGCGCACCAAGAATCGCGGCGATCTTGGGAATGAAGCTCAGCGTTTGATCCTGAATGGACGTTGTCGCCTGGAAGATCGAGACGATGAGACCAACCACCATGCCGATGATCAAGAGCGGCGCGGAGAGCACCAGAACCTGCAGAACCCCAACCCGGATAATGTTAATGGCAAATCCGGTATCCATCAGAACCCTCCAAAGCTCGCAACGAGCTGCTGCGTAATCAGACCCCAGCCGTCTACCAGCACAAACAGAATGAGCTTGAACGGAAGGGAAATCATGACGGGCGGGAGCATGATCATTCCCATCGACATCAGGATTGATGCCACCACCATGTCCACGATAATGAACGGAATAAAGAGCAGAATCCCAATTTTGAACGCCACCGTAAGCTCATGCAGAATAAACGCCGGAATGAGTACCCGCGTGGGAACATCGGCCAGACTATCTGGGCGCGGAAGATCGCTCATTCTCATGAAGAGCGCGATGCTCGACGGGTTGCTGCGCATCTGTCGAAACATGAACAGCCTCATCGGCCGCTCGAAGTTGCCGTACGCCTCCTCAATGCCGATTTCGCCTTCCGAAAACGGAAGGTAGGCGTTTTCGTAAATGCTCATGATGGTCGGCCACATGATGAAGACCGTCATGAACAGCGCAATCCCCATGAGCACCTGGTTGGGCGGCACCTGCTGCAGGGAGAGTGCGCGCTTCACAAAGTCGAGCACAATCGATATCCGCAGGAATGCCGTCATCAGGATGACAATCGACGGGGCCAGACTGAGCACCGCCAGAATCAGCAGCAGCTGTAGCGAAAGCGCTACTTCCTGATTGCCGTCCGGCTCGCGGATCTGCAGATCCACAAACGGGATTCGCAACGCCTGCTCTCCCTGAACCTCTTGCGCGTCAAGTTGAATCGGAGCCAGTCCGACACAGAGTAGAAGAATGAAAAACAGAAGAACCGATCGTTTCACGTCCCCTCCCAAGGCCGTTTCGGTGCGGTCAGCCCGAACGGAGTCTCTTCAGTCGCTCCTTCTGCTGGTGCATGAACTGAAACGGATGCGCCGCGGTGCCGGACGGTAAGGTATTGGTCCCGGTGCGACCACCCGATAGTACGCCCGAGAGCAGCTGTGAAAAACTCTTTTTTCGATCTTCGCGAAGCGCCGTCCCCTCGAGTACCAGTCGATCGATCGTTTCTTTGTCCGAGATCTCCGCGATAAGGCTGACGGCGTGATCGGCGGCCCCAATCAGAAACACCTGATTGCCGATTTCCACAAGGTGAAGAGATTTGTTGCCGGGAAGGGTGTGCGTGCCCAGCGGCCGGATGATGTCGCTATCCGTTGGAGAGCCACCCGATGCCTTCTTCAGAACGAAAAAGATACCGTAAATGGAAGCAACCACAAGCCCGAGAACCAGCACCATCCGCACGAAGTCACCAACACCAAACGCGGGTGCGGAGGCAAAGCCGTCCGCGCCCGGTTCACCCGCGGGGATATCGAAGAGCAATGTGGTTTCGTCAATTGGTTCAACGGCGGTGCCGGCACCGGGCGATGAATCGTTCGGCTGCGGCAACTCGCCCGACTGCGCAAACGCGTACGGTGCGATAAACGCGACCGCCAACGCGAGCACGAGGAATAGCTGTTTCAGTGTCCCCTCCCCTAACACGCGAAGTCCGCCGGTCTGCAGTCCGCCGAACTTCGTGGCTATTCTACGTCATATTCGTAACTCTTTCCATAGGTGACACGATCTCGGTGACACGCACCCCGAAGTTCTCATCAATAACCACAACTTCGCCCTTCGCGATCAGTTTGTGGTTCACCAGGATATCTACCGGCTCACCGGCGAGCTTGTCCAACTCGATGATGGTACCCTCGCCCATTCCCAGAATTTCCTTGATCAGTTTCTTGGTTCGACCGAGCTCGACGGTCATCTCCATGTAGACGTCCATCAGCAAGCTGATGTTGCCCTGTTCGGTCTGCGTCACCTGCGGCTGCAACCCCGGGAATTGAACGGACTGCACGTTGGGCCCACCGCCACCGTGGACCACACCACCTGATGAAGAGCCACCCCCACCAAGCGACGCGAATGGATCCGCGTTTGATGAGGCCACACCAAACGGGTTTGCCTGAGCCTTCGGGGCCGCGGACGCAGCGGGTGCCTTCCCGACCACCGCCGAAACAATCGCCGCATCGTACACTTCGATGATTTTGGCCGGCTCGTCTCCCTCAACGGTGAACTGATAGGTGATGGCGACAAAACTTCCCTCGGGAGCCGATACATCGTCGCGGTCGGCAACGCGCCCGGTTGGGGCCTCGGTCATGATGGTCTTACCGGTCTTGTCGCCGAGTGCGGTGACTACCGGACCGGATACCTGGGAGAAGGCTTCCTGCAGGGCGTTTACTGCCGCATCGTCAAGTTCAACTCCGTCCTGCCCCATCATGGGCGAAGCGATTCTGATTGCCGATGCACCGTCCATCAGGTAGAGATGGCGGCCGGGAACACCGTCGGAAAAGTCGAGCTCGATCTCCACAACTTCACTTGCCAGTTTCTGGATCAGAGCGCCGCGGGTGAGCACCTCGGCCGACGCCGCCTGCACCGAAGCGCTCTTCGTGACCAGCATCGAGAGGTTTGACTTCTGGGATGCAACGGTCTCTTTGATGACCGCAAAAAACGCATCGCGATCACCGTCGCTGATCCCGCCGGCACCGCTGTCTCCGGAGTCGCCGCCGAAGTCCATCCCACCGGTACCTTGCAACAATGCGTCGATTTCGTCTTGGGACAGGGACCCGTCGCTCATCCTACTCTCCTTCTTCCACGGTCAGTTCCTCGAAGTCTTCCTGTTCGATGTCTTCGAGCTTCTGCATAATCTGAACCGCGAGCTTGCTGCCGACCTGTCCCGGTTTGCACAGGAACTTGGGCCGGTTTCCAATTTTGAGCACCATAGGATCAGAAGTGCGGGTGTTCTGCAGGCGAATGACGTCGCCCCCTCGCAGCGAAAGCACATCACGCACCGTAAGATCCATGGCGCCGATCTCCGCGACCAGGGCGACCTCGATGGTTGCAAGACGGTCACGGAGAATATTGAGATTCTCGGTAGTGGTTCCCCGGCGTACCGATGAGTACCAGTACTGCGCGGAGAGCTTGGAAATGATTGGTTCGATGGTCAGGTACGGGATACAGAAGTTCATCATGCCTTCCACATCGCCGACCTTGGTTTCAAGCGTTACCAGCACCACCATCTCGGTGGGCGGAACAATCTGGGCAAATTGTGGGTTGGTCTCGATCTGCCCCAGGCGGGGGCGAAGGTCGATCACCTGGCTCCACGCTTCGCGCATGTTGCCCAGCACCCGAACGATGATCCCCTCCATGACCGAGCTCTCAATATCCGTCAGCTCGCGCATGACGTTGGTCCCCTCACCGTGGCCGCCAAAGAGGCGATCGATGATGGAAAAGGTAATGGCGGGATCGATTTCCAGAATGGCCGAGCCCTTCAGGGGGTCCATGTTGATGACCGCGAGGGTGGTCGGGTTTGGGATGGAGCGAATGAACTCTTCATAGGTGAGCTGATCGACCGA
>SLTF01000422.1 GCA_007130025.1 Spirochaetales bacterium
AAGCTGGTTGAGGACGGGATTGCGTGGCGCGACGCGGTGGTTGATGCGGGGCGCACCCGCCTGCGGCCGGTGGTGCTCACCGCCCTCACCACGGTGCTGGCCCTTGTTCCCATGGCGGCCGGCGTCAGCTTTGACCTTCGCTCCTTTGCGTTCCAACTTGGCTCTGAATCGGCCGAGTACTGGCGCGCGTTTGCGTGGACCATGCTCTTTGGGTTGAGTTTTGCCACGGTGAGCACCCTGGTGGCCGTCCCGTCGATGCTCGCCTTGAAGTACCGGTTGCTGTGCCGGAAGGGATGCGTGTAGCCAACCGAATCGGCCTCCCACGTGCACCCTCGCCCATACACGAAAAAAGGCCGCCCGAAGGCGGCCTTTTGATTGCCGGCAGCTGCCGGAAACCGTCAGCGAGGAGCGACGTCGAATCCACCGGTCAGGGTAAGGATGTTCCGCTCAAGAGCACCTTGCACCTGGCCTCTCCAGCTGAACAGAGCGTCGGCAGCGGCGCCGTCGTTCACGATTTCACTGGTGCGAACGTTGGAGCCGGGAGCCGTGGGCTGGCCGCTGCGGGTAGCCGGGTTCCAGACCGCTGCCCAGTTCACGGTTGCGGCGGTGCCGTCGGACGAGAAGTCGCGGCTGATCACCTGCGGAGCGCCCGCGGCGATATGGCCGATTGTGCGGCGCTGAAACTGACCGCCGGGAAGCACAAATCGACCCTGCGTGTCCGAGATCAACCGGTAGGCAGTGCCGCGGTGCACGTACTGAACGGTGATCACGCCGTTGGCCGCGCGGGTTGCCTGGAAGTTGTCGGCAACACGAAGATCGTTGCTGGAGACAGGAAACAGAAACAGACCCCGAAGGCCGGCGGGAAAGGTCAGCGTTCCCTTGACGTCGGTGTAGTAGGGCATGAAGAGCCAGGTGGACTGCTTCTGAGAAGCTCCGGTGGTTACGTCGAACTGGTCGCGCTGGGCGGCCATGTACCGGATGGGACCACGGAAGGTGAACTGGTTGTTCGCCGGGTCGGCGGCGGCCACGTTGTACTGGAAGTCGATACGGAGATCCTGAGCGAAGACCGCGCCGGTCACCAGCACCACGAGGGCGAGAAGCATAACGAGTTTTCGAGTCATGTGTGATTCCTCCTATGAATCTGAGCCGCGGCGGACTGCCGCGTTCGTTGACAGTTTCGCTCGTAAAATACCGATTTGTCAAGATAAGAAATGCGAGATTACAGAGGAAACGGGAAACAAGTGGCTGCCAATGAGTTGGCTGGTGGATGAGTCTGAGTCAGCCCGAGTGAACCGCGTGATCACTCTGCGCGGGTGATCACTCTGCCCGGGCGAGAAACTCCATGCGCAAACGGACCTCGTCTTCCACGCTGGCCACAATTGAGTTGCCGCCAACGTAGGGGATGGTGATGTCAAACTCGTCCCAGGTTATGGTTGCCGCCGCGGTTCCGCTGATCTCCTGCTCGGATCGCACGGTGAGTTCCATGTCGAAGTCCACGGGACGGGTCACGTCGCGAATGGTGAGATCACCGGTGACGCGCAGCTGCAGGGTGTCACCGACTGCGAAGGAAGATGGCGCGCCCGTCACCGACGTTGGGGTGAAGGTGGAGAACTCGAATTCGTCGCGATTGGTCTGCAGGATCATGGTCCGAATGGTGCGGTCGCGCATCTCGTCATCGGTCTGGATGGAGCGCAGATTGATGACAAACTGCCCAATCTCCACCGCACCGGTGGAGAACCCCAGAGAGAAGGAGCCGTCGATCTGATCGGTCGATCCCACGACTTCGTTCTGGCGCCCGCGAAGCACCTCGCCAATGATGAACTGTGCCTCCGCGCTGCCGGGGACCACCTCAAAAAGGCGCGCCGCCTCGTCCCGCGGCTCCGTGCGCTCTGCCACCGCGGCGGCCGTAGGCTCACCCGAACCACCCGAAAACCAGATATATGCGGAGAACGCGGCAAACGCCACGATCAAGACACCAAGAACACCAAGGCCGATCTTCAGTCCACGTTTCATAGCCATGGGATCAAGATACGGACCGCGACGGATAATCGTCAACTGCCCGAACGGCGCCACGAGATAACTCTTCCGCCCGTACCGCGGAGATCGAGAGTCCCCTCAGCAGGCGAGCTGCCTCATCCCGAGCGCTGTCGGCGTGATAACGGGCAAACCCGGCGATGTCTTCGGCGGTGAGCCCGTTTATGGGAGTTTTCGTCTCGTGGGCAACTACCCTGGCAAGGTTGAACTCCCACGACGGCACACCGGCGCGCTCGCCGGTGCACCCGGAAGCCGTGACTCCCGCCTCGAGAAGCGTGCCGATGTCCGTTGCGTCGTCGAGAAGCTGGAAGGCGTGCCCGAGCTTCCGGCCTGCGGCTGCGAGTAACTCTCGGTCGTCGATGCCGGCACCGCCGCAGAGGGCTCCGATCTGGAGTGGCGCCACAAAGGTGTACCAGCCGGTTTTCCGGTCGTAGAGGTCAAAGAGCCGCTCAAGGGAAGACGGCTGATCCGGGTCTCCGGCAAAGTGAAGCTCCATTGCCTGACCGGACAGCGTGGTAATTGCCGCTCGATCGACCGTGTCAACGATCTCCCCTGGAAGCGCCGCCGCGGCGACAACACGCACAATGGCGCGGTAGCCGACTACGAACAGCAGATCGCCACCGAGCACCCGCACCGCGTTGGGCGAGGCGGCGACGCGGGTATCCTGGTCTATCAGATCGTCGTGCATGAGTGCGAAGAGATGAAGCAGTTCAGTAGCGGCGGCAAGGCGCAATACCGCATCTCCGTCCGCAGCCTCGAAGGCGCGCGCCGCAGCCATCAGCAACCTGGGCCGAAGCCGCTTCGCAGGCCGCTGCAGGTAGGACTCCACCGCGGCAACCAGCTGGGGGGCAGTACGGTCAAGCGCGTGTTCCCGCACGACCTCTCCAAACAGTCGGGAGACCGCGTCGTGCACTACCGCGATGCGAACGGGCGCATGCAGGGGATTCACGGCAGCAGGGCGGCCACCGCAAACGCGGCGATGTAGGGAAGGCTGAACATCAGATGGAGCTTGGCACACGATACCGGCAGGGCGACGATGTCTCGTTCGCCCCGTAGAACGCGAACCGCAAGCGGCGCTGCTGCCACCACGGTTGGAAGGGCGAGAGCGCTCCATACCGGAGCTACGCCGGCGATCAACAGCACCACAAGCGTCAGGTAGGCGGATCCAATCAGACCGGCAAACCCAACCCGGGCGGACCGTTCCGAGACGAGGTTTGCAACCGTACGGACGCCCGCAGCCCGATCTCCATCGCGATCCCGCAGGTTGTTCCCGTGCAGGATGGCGGTGACCAGAAAGGCTACCGGCAGAGAGAGAGCCCATACCTCGGCGGGAACCGAGCCCGCCAGCGCCCAGACTCCAATTGCCACCAGCGCCGGCCCCATCAGAAAAAAGACCAGCACGTCACCAAGCGCCACGTACTTGAAGCTGAACCGCGCCCCGGTATAGAAGTAGGCGCCAATCGCTCCTGCGATTCCCGTGGCAACAAAGACGGGGCCGCGTTCCAGACCAATCACGGAGCCAATCGCGATGCCAATGCAGAAATAGAGCCTCCCACTGAACCGCATGAAGCGAGGGGAGACTACGCCCTGCGTTATGGCATGGGTGGGATCGGGGTCCTGATCGGGATCAACCCCGTGGACATAGTCGTAGAAGTCGTTTAACACGTTGGTTCCTGCGTGGAAGAGCACGGCAGCGAGTACGATGAACGGCACGGTCCAGAGTGCAAGGCGGGAACCAGCAAGCCCTGCACCGACGGAACCAGCTCCCGCGGTTGCGGAGACCGCCGGCGCGCCGCTGCGGGTCCACCACGCGGCGATGGCCCACGCGAGCAGCACCGGCGCCAGTGAGGCGGTGAACGAATAGGCCCGCAGCGAACGCCACCACCCTCCCAGCGAGGGGAAGTCCAGCGGGCCATCCACGATGCGTGCTGACCGATGGGATTGTGCGGCACTCATCGCCTGTCTCCTGATGGGGTGCTCCGCAGGGGATCGGGAACCCGCTTCAGCCGGAATGCAGTGCGATAAAACTCGCCGGTTGACGCCCCGGGGAAGTGGCGAAAGCCGCACATTGCGTAGTGAAGCCGCAGCCCAAACCGTCCCCCTACCCGCAGCGCTCCAAAGAGCCTTCCCACGCTGATGCCACCCATGGGGATCACCCAGCCAAGGTCAACCGGAGAGAATGCGCGCATCGGCCGGTTACGCAGGAAGGAAGCGAGATTCCGGCCCGCGCGCCGTCCCGAATAGAAGGCGAAATTGACCGCCCGACGAACCACCGCGCCGTTCTTCTTGAGGGCGGCCGCGTCACCGCTGACAAATACTTCGGGGAACCCCGGCAGTTGCAAAAACTCGTTCACTTCGAGGCGGCCGTCGCGGGTCTGCTCCGGTTGGGGCGCCAGGTCCGGTACGGCGGCCCGCATTCCGGCCGACCAGCAGACCAGGGCATCGGGGATCGTCACACCGTCGGACAGCGTCACAACGCCGTCGCGAAACGCCGTGAGCGTGGTGCTGGTGCGCACATTGACGCCAAGTTCGTGGAGGTAGGCGCTGACGCGTTCCCGCTCGCGATTGGTGAGAAAGGGCAAGAGCCCATCTCCCGCTTCAACAATGGTGATGGGCGGGCCGTTGGAGCCGGATCGCCCGGTAGCCTGCACCCCATGCCGAAGGCAGGCGGCGACCTCGATACCGGTGTATCCGCCACCCACAATCATAACCGGTGCGTCGGGATCGGTGGTGTGGCGCTGCGCAACCGCCGTGCGAAGCGCCTCCACGGCCAAAAACGAGTGGGCGGTGCAGAGGGTTCCATTGGCAGGCGAGAAACCGTAGTACTCGGGTACGGAACCGACGGCTATCACCAGCGCGTCGTACGGGTAGGTCGCGGTGCGACCCTGAAGCGTGCGAGCCGGCAGATCCACGCGGGCGATGCTGTCGGTCACCAGGCGCACCCGATCGGCCGCAAACAGCCCGTTGAACGGACGCTTCATCGCGCCACGGGCGATACGCCCTGAGAGGGCATCGGGCAGCGCGGGAATCATCGTGGCGTAGGGGTTACGGTCAATCAGCGTGACGTCGGCGTGGGGAAGGCGCCGCAGAATGGAACGCGTCGCCTGGATGCCGGCAAAACCGCCGCCGAGCACGCACACCCGAGGTTTGATATCCATGATGGTTGGAATATACGGGTACCGCGCGGACAGCGGCAAACGGGAACGCGCTTTCTGCCGAACGGGGTGATCCGGCAGAAAAGCACAATATTCGCACCACGCGGGTCAGATCAAGGACTCTCCGGTCATCTCGGCCGGCTTTTCGAGCCCCATCAGCTTCAGCAAGGTGGGAAAGACATCCGCAAGCCGTCCTCCGCTGCGAAGGGCACTCGACGGCGTATCCAGACTCCCGCTCGCGTCGCCCTTCCGGTCCGGGTCCACGATGATGCAATCCACATCGTAGAGGGTGTGGGCTGTGTGGGCGCTCTTGTTCTTGAGATCGTACATCTGTTCGGAGTTGCCGTGATCGGCGGTCACAATGAGCTTGCCGCCGCGCGCGAGGGTCGCATCAACGATCTGCTGAACGCAGGCATCAACGGTCTCGCACGCCTTGACCGCGGCGTCGAGTTTGCCGGTATGGCCAACCATGTCGCCGTTGGCAAAGTTCACCAGGATGAAGTCTTCGCAGTCGTCGGCCGCAATGCGGGCGAGTACGATATCGCGCACCTGGTGGGCGCTCATCTCGGGTTTGAGATCGTAGGTGGCCACTTGCGGAGACTGAGGCATTTCGCGCCCCTCTCCGTCGAAGGGTTCGTCGCGATAGTCGTTGAAAAAGAAGGTCACGTGGGGGAACTTCTCCGTTTCGGCGCAGCGGAACTGCCGAAGCCCCTTGGAGGCGAGGTACTCGCCGCCGATGTTGGTCATCTTGGGCGGCTTGGGAAAGGCGACGTTGACGTACTGGTTGAGATCGGTCTCGTAGGCGGTCATGGTGACCCAGTAGAGATCGAGCTTGGGCCCGCGGTCAAAGCCCTTCTCGCCGCTGTCCGGCGAAGCCTTCACCGCGCCCAGGAACGGATCCATCACAAACGACCGGATGATCTCGCGCGGTCGGTCGCCGCGGTAGTTGTAGAAGATCACCGTGTCGCCGTCAGCAATGCGGGTCTCGGCCCAGTCGGTTCCCACGTAGCGAGGGGTGACAAACTCGTCACCGTTCTGGCTGTCGTTGGTGGGGTTGTCGTAGTAGTTCTGCATCGCCTCAGTGGCGGTTGCAAACGCGGGAAGGTCCTTCTGCCGTCCGGTGAGCAGGTCGTAGGCGCGCTTCACCCGCTCCCAACGATTGTCGCGGTCCATGGCGTAGTACCGGCCCGAAAGCGAAACCACACGGCCCACACCGATCTCGGCGAGCCTGGCCTCAATCTGGCGGACGTACTCGATTCCGGTATAGGGTCCCGTGTCGCGACCGTCGGTGAAGAGATGGAGAGCCACTTTGGGATGGCCGTGCTTCTTGCAGAACTCTACGCAGGCGTAGAGGTGGGTCATCAAACCGTGGACGCCCGCATCCGAGGCAATCCCCAGGATGTGCACCCAGCCGTCGTTGGCCTTCGCGCGCTGGACGCCCTTCACCAGCGCGGCGTTCTCAAAAAACTCGCCCGTGCGGATCGCCTTGGTGATGCGCACCGACTCCTGGTCCACGACACGGCCCGCACCAAGGTTCTGGTGCCCAACCTCGGAGTTGCCCATGGTGTCTTCCGGGAGCCCAACGTCCTCTCCGGAGGTGTGAATTGTGGTCCACGGGTACTCTTTGAGCAGCCGATCGTTGCACGGCGTGGTCGCCTGTTTGACGGCGTTAAACGAGTCATGGTCGGGGTTGGGGTTCCGTCCCCATCCGTCGCGTACGATCAGGATGACCGGTTTGGGAGTGGTAGCCACGGTATTGCCTCCAGCGGTTTGGTGTTCATGGAATCTGTGCGTTTCAGATCATCATACGGAACAACGGGCGGAAACACAAGGGCAGACAAAAAAAGCTGCCGACGCCACAAAGTGGGCGCCGACAGCCACTGAATCTGCTACAAGAGCGGATCAGTCGTAGAGCAGACCAGAAATGTCCGCATCATTCATGTTCGCGTGAGTGTAAAACTTCGCACCGGTATCGACGTCGGAAACGGTCTCTCCGCGGAAGGCTGCGTACGCAAGGCGCACTGCCTGGTAGCCGATGGAGAAGGGATCCTGGGTGATCGAACCGAGGAAGAACTGGTTGCGCACCGCGTCTTTCTGGGCACGGCCGGCGTCAAAGCCAATCGCGATCATGCCGGGGAAGTTGCGCGGAAGCGAAGCGCCGTCGTCGGTGGCTGCGAGCAGACCGCGAACCGTTCCTTCGTTGCTCATGAAGATACCGCGGATGTTCTGATCGCTCACACGGTTCAGAACTGCCTGAGCGGCCGCGGTGGTGTCCTGGGCCGAGGCGGAGGCAGGAACGACCATCTCAATGATGACGGCGTTGCCACCGGTCGGGTTGTTGCTGTCGATGAAGGCCGGGTTACCGGTGACGCGGACGTCCGCGGCCGTTTTCGGCGTGCGATCGATGACCAGCTGGACCATGGTGTCGCGGAATCCACGGCCGCGGCTCAGCAGCGACTCACCGCGGGCGTCCTGGTTCAGGACCACGATGCGGATCGGGCGCTGGGCGGAGGCGGCGCGAATTTCGGACTCGAGCGCTTCGAACATGCGTTCTGCGGCGAGACCGGCGGCGGCAAAGTTGTCGGTGGACGCGTTTGCCTTGATGACGCCGGCGGGAGCATCGGGCACACCAGAGTCAAACCCGATGACGGGGATGTTCTGCGCACCCAGCGAGGTGAGCTGGTCCATGACGGCGTTGGTGTCCAAAGCGGCAAGGGCAATGGCCACGGGGCCACGCGCAATGGCGCTGTTCAACATCTCAACCTGAATCATGACGTCGCTCTCCGTGGGGGGACCCTCGAAGGTTACGTCAACACCGAATTCTTCGGCCGCTGCGTTTGCGCCAAGGCGCACCTGCTGCCAGAAATCGTGCTGCTCACCCTTGGAGACAACTGCGATGTACGGTCGTCCCGCGGCCGCCGCCTCACCACGACCAGCGGAGAACGCCGGCATAACGGTGACGATGGCGAGCACGAGCGCGACAACAGTCACGATCGTTCGTTTCGTACTCATATAAGACCTCCTGTAAAATCGTTCTCTGGAAACAACGTTCCAGCTTTTTCTCTGGTTCAGTGGCCCGCCGGGGTCATCCGGCCGACTGCTCCGGGCCGACGGTGCACTACGGGCTGGTCGATCCCGAATCGCCACCCTTGTTCTCTTGTTTGACCAGTTCGCGATACTCCCGTTCCGCCGCTTTTTCGTCGGCAAGCAGCTGGGCGGCGCGTTCCTTCTCTTCTTTCTTCAGACGGGCAAAGGTGGACTTCAGCTCGGCTTTGTGCCGTGCGATCTCGGCCTTCCGTTTGGACTGCTCGTCCGCGGGCAGATCCTTCATACCCTCTTTCAGGGCGTCGATCTTGTCGATCATCTCTGCGCGGTACTGATCGGCGGCGGTGAGCACCTTCACCTCGGACGCCTTCTTGTTGCGGTAGATATCGAGGAGCACCGCACCGATGACCACTACGCCGGTGAAGAAGGTCTGGTAGTGCGCCTGCAGGTCCATGGCGGGAAGCCCCATGCGAAGCACCGACATGATGAAAACCCCGATCAGGGTGCCGAAGACCGACCCGATACCGCCCGAGAGCGAAGTGCCGCCGATGACCGCGCCGGCAATGGCGAAGAGCTCGAGCCCCTGCCCCTGCCCCGGCATCACGGTGGTGTAGACCGCCGCGAAGGCAATTCCGCTGATCCCCGCGCTGATCCCGGCGATGACGTACGCCGACATCTCCCAGCGATCCACGTTGACGCCGGAGAGCCGCGCCGCCTCTTTGTTACTGCCAATGGCGAAGATGTAACGCCCCATCTTGGTCCGCGTCAGGATGATGTGGAACAGGATGGTGACGCCAAAGAGCACAAGGGCACCGGTGGGCAGCGAGGTGCGATCCTCGGTGATGATCTTGAAGATGTCGCGAAACCAGCCGGCCGAATCGGT
>SLTF01000194.1 GCA_007130025.1 Spirochaetales bacterium
TGCGATCGCGGCTCGTGCGATCACCGCTCGTGCGATCGCGACCGAAGGCGCTGAAGTCCTGCGAGACGAGGGTGATCTCGAAGACGCCGCGCGAGAGCAACTCGCGCACCTCGGCAACCACGTCTTCCACGCTTCGGCTCTGCAGGCCGCCGCGAATGCTCGGAATGGCGCAGAAGGTGCAGCGGGAATCGCAGCCCTCGGAGATCTTGACGTAGGCGCTGCCGGGGAAGGACAGCAACCGTCCTCGCCGCGGGATGGGGCCGCGTTCGGTGGGGACCAGAATTGCACGACGGCCGGCGATCAGCTCCGACGCAATCTCGGGTACGCGGGCCGGAGCGCGGTTTCCAAAGACACCGGTGAGTTCCGGCATGTCGCGAAAAAGGTCCTCCGCATAGCGTTGCGAGAGGCAGCCCGCCATCAGGAGGGGAATCCGCGGGAATGCGCGACGAAAGCCAAAGGCGACCTCGATCGACTCTTCCTTGGCGGAATCAATGAACCCACAGCTGTTAACGATGATCAGTCCGGCGGTCTCCGGACTCTTGGCGATGGTCCAACCGGCGCCTTCAAGCGCCGCGATCATGATCTCCGCGTCAACCTGATTCTTGGAGCAGCCGAGGTTTTCGATGAAGAAGGATGGAGCGGTAGATGACAACGGAACTGCTCTGAATACCGGTCAGTAGACCGGAACGAGTTCGAGCCGCGCGTTACCGGGACCTTCGACCCAGCCGATCAGGGCCGCGGAGACCTGACCGGCACTGCCCAGGGAGACCTCACGGCCTTCAACGGTGACGCGGGTTGCCCCGGCGTTGGACGTCCACAGTTGGGCGCTGTTCTGAGCGGTGACTTGCACGCTCTGACCGCTCTGAAAGAACCGTTCCGTCCTGGTGGTACCGTCCACCAGCGTGCGGAGCATGGTGGGACCGGTGAATTGAATAGAGAGCGTGATCGCGCGTTGCGCGGGGAACTCCGCGATCAGCGTTGCCTGACGTACCCGCGACGGCACGGTGGTGGTTCCGATGGCTTCGGTGCGCGTCGGTGATCCGACTGCGGCTACCGCCCCGTTTGTGGCTGAGGGGGACTGAACCAGGCGATCAAACCGCACCACGGCGCTGCCGTCCGCAATCTCACGCACGATGATTCTCACATCGGACTGGCCGTCCTGGTTGATATCCAGGGCCTGCTCTTGCGCCGCAGCCAGCGTATGACGTCCGAAGGGCGTCTCGATGGTGAGGTTATCGGTGATGGCGGCAAGCATCAGCGGATAGGGTTCATCGCCCACGGTGACCCGGATGGTATCACCCTCGTTGAAACGGCGCTCCATCACCTCTTCGGTCATGGTGTACTGCTCGCCCACAATCCCTGCGGGAGCGGCTTCGCGGCGGGCGGCGCGCCGGGCCTGGAAGGCCTCGCCGGTAAGGTACAGCACGCCACCCGCAACCGCCGCGCCAAGCAGAATCACGACGGCCGCGGCAATCAGATAGGGCTTGGGGCTGCGCCGCACCAGGAGCTCGCCGATGGGAGCGGGTTGCTCCTGAAGCTTGAGGTTCCGATAGAGAGACACGACCTCGCGGGAATCAAGATCAAGAAACTCGGCGTAGCTGCGCAGGAACCCAAGAAGGTAGGGCTCGCCGGGAAACTCGTCAAAGTCTTCAAGTTCGATGGCCTGAAGAAACCGCTTGGATATGTGCGTATCCCGGGCCACCTGCTCGATGGTGTAGCCCTTGGCTTCCCGTGCGGCCTGAAACTTCGCGCCAATCGCTTCCATTTAGCCCTCGTTTTCAAACAGGAAGTTATTCAGGCGGTTTGCACCCGGCGGTGGCGTGTAATCAAATCGGGTGGACGGGATGCTCTGGTTGAGGCGCACATCGCGGAAGTCAAAGCGGACTTCATCGAAGTTTGGGGTGATCCCCTCGATCCGTCGAATAACCAGGTTATCGTCGATGGAAAGAATGAGCTGACGAAACCCCTCGTTGGTATTGCGCCAGTCCAGACGGAGTTTGGTCACCATCACGGACGAACCTTCATCCAGTGGAACCGGAGCCGGTCCGTGCAGGTAGGCGATGCTGTAGTTGGCGCGCATGAGCCGCAATCCCTGACTGGTGGCAAGTCCACCGACGTTCTGCTCGCGGCGGCGGAGCGTCTGCTGCAGGGTTACGTTATGTCGCGGAACGTGAATCATCAGCGTTTCACCGTCCGAGACCAGCACCTGATTCTCCGGCGAGGTGAAATCAATCCGCACCAGGTTCGGGCGACGGTAGAAGAGCGTCCCTTCCATGCGCTCGCTTCCATTGCGCATGACGATGGTGGCAACGTAGTCATCGATGGTGGCGTAGCGTTCCGCAACGGCGTCAAAGAACCGGGGGGCGGTCAAGAGTTCCTGCGCAGAAAGCGCAGCGATTGGCACACAGACAAACACAACAAGAGCCAGCAGGCGGCTCACCGTGTGGAGATGTTCAGAATGAGTTCGAGATTTCATGGGCGTTCCTTCACTTCCAATTGACACCATATGCGAAGCTTTTGTCAAGGCGAGTCGCCCATCCGGCGCAATCGGTCACGGATCTCGGCGGCGCGCTCGTAGTTTTCGTCGTCAACCGCTTTTTGCAGCTCCGCTTCCAACTCGTTGATGGGGCCGGACGCCTGCTCGTCGATCTGGCGAAGTGCCGACCGCAGGTAGTTGATCGAGCGAATTCGTTCAAACTGAAACGCGGGCGACTCGATCTCCTCGAGTGACTCAATCTCCTGAATTGCCTTGGTGAGAACCGTTTGCGCAACATCGCGAACCTGGTTCTGAATGGACAGCATGGCCCGCGCCATGGCGTTCATCCGCAGGATGTAGGGCTTGAACTGCAGAACCGCGTTTCGGTCACTGTCATCCGAGCAGTACCGCTCGAGCAGCCGACAAAGCTTGAGATTGTGTCCCGTATCGCGAGCAACGCGGGCAAAGTCGTTGAGCTGGAAGAGCAACAGGTAGCGGTAGTAAAAGAGCAGTCCCTCGTTATGCAGGGCGGTTGCATCGTCGTGACCCAGCTCGAACTCGCTGTCGCTTCCGTAATGCGACACGTGCGCGGCGACCCGGTCCTCCACCTCTTCGACAAAGCTCTCCTTCTCGAAGGGGCGAGCGCCGTCGGGTCTGCCGTCGAGTTCGTACTGCTCGACGCCCAGGGGCAGGCGCACCTGCAGCACCTGCCTGCCGTCTTCGGCGGCAACGATCCGGAGGGTGTTGTCGGGGTCGTACGCCCACGAAGCAAGAAACGGTGTCAGATCTCCACTCATCTGTACTATAATATACGAACCCTGTACCCGTTCGCATACACCCGAGGGAGGCGTGATGACCGTTGTAATCTCCGTGGGCGGATCGATTGTATCGCCCGATGATGTAGACCGCGAGTTCTTGAGCGCGTTCTGTCGCACCGTACGCACCTTTGTCGCCGACGGCGGTCGCCGTATGATTCTGATCACCGGGGGAGGCGCCCCGGCTCGACGTTACCAGCAGGCCTATCGCGCGGTAGTTGAGGCGCCAAGCCATCACGCCCTCGACACCATCGGGATCGCCGCCACCCGGATCAACGCCACCCTGCTCCACGCGGCGCTCTCTGATGTGACGGCCGAGCCGGTGGTTACCGAACCCGACCGGGTAACCGGATTCACCGGGCCGGTACTGGTAGCCGGCGGATGGAAGCCGGGCTTCTCCACCGACTTTGTTGCGGTGACGCTCGCCGAGGCGTGCGGCGCGCGGCAGGTCATCAACCTCTCCAACATCGACAAGGTGTACAGCGCGGATCCACGAAAAGACCCCAGCGCCGTGCCGCTTGACCGGGTCTCCTGGGACGACTTCCGCGCGCTCGTGGGATCGGACTGGGTTCCCGGCGCCAACCTGCCCTTTGATCCGGTTGCCACGCGCCGGGCGGCCGAGCTCGGGCTTCAGGTGATTGCCGCGGGAAAGGACATCGCCAACCTGGAGAACATCCTCGCCGGCCGCCCCTTCGTGGGCACTACCATCGGCGGCTGACCCATCAGCGCCCGGCGGCGCGTTCGGTTTCAGCGGGCGGCAACTGCCGCCCGCACGCGTTCGAGCGCGTCGCGGTCTGCCGGTGAGAGGGAGTCCATCTGCGGATGGAGGCGCCCGATGGAAATCAGGGCCCACGCGGTTGACGCGGGGTCAGCGGCGGGATCCATCCACCGGGCGGCGTTCTCGACATCTCCAACGCGAGCGAATGTCCGGGCAACCGCCCCGGCGGTCCGCGCGTTGGAGATTGCCGTAGCCGCTCCCCCGGGGGCAAGGGAACTCCGCAGGATCGCCCGCGCGTCGGCGAGAACCGATGCGTCGGCCGGCGCTCCACCGGTGAGCCCCGCGGCCAGCAACTCCTGGGCAAAGGCAAGCGCCACCTCTTCTCGAACCCTCCCTGCGGGCAGATCGGAGAGGAAGGTTTCGGCCCGCCCCCGCTCGCGCGAGCGCGCATAGACGGCCATGACCCGACGACCGGCGGCTATCTGCGCGTCGGGATCGGGGATCTGCAGGGTGACCGATGCGGCACCGTTGGCCTGAATGACCGCAAGATCGGTATCGCCGATCCCAAGGTAGCCGGAGGCAACGTCGGTCATTGCGCGGACGCGGCCGGCCCGGTCGTCTACCAGCGACGCTTCCCGCACCGCCCGCGAGAAGAAGATGTAGGCCGCCGAACGGGCACCCTCCCGGCCAAACCCCACCGCAACACCCGACAGCCCCTGTGCCCGCGTCGCCGGATCGTCGATGCGTTCAACCAGCTCGACCGCGGTCAACTGCTGAGAGAGCAGGACCACCATGTCGATCATCTGCAGCAGGTATGGTGCTGCGGCCGGCCCCGGCGCTCCGTTTCCGCTGCGGCGAACCTCCTCCATCGCAGCATCCACCGCGGTAATCGCTGCGTCGCGGTTGTCGGTGCGGTAGTGGGCAACCGCGAGGGTACCAATTGCGGCCGCCCGCTGCCACGGGTCGGCAAGCGAGCCCGCGGCGGGGATGGCCTGCTGCATGAGGGCGTTGGCCGTTCCCCGGTTTCCGGCGCGAAAGTAGCGTACCGCGGTGTCGGTGAGCAGGTTAACCCGAGTCCAGAGATCCTCGATCACGAAGATCGATTGCACCACCCGCGTGAGCAGGTCGAAGCTTTCATCGCCTACCAGAAACGAGGCATTGATGATCGCCTCGAGCGCGGCTCCGCGCTCGGCTGCACCGGGAATCTCGGTCAGACGCGCAAACACGGCCTCGAGCACCTGCACGGCTTCGGCGGTTCGGCCAACCGCGGCGAATTGCACGGCGGTGTTGGCCGCGGCGGTTGCTGCCCGGGGGGTTGCGGGAGCAAACGGTACGAGGGCACGGGCGTAGTCGAGCAGGAGCGTCGCGTCGTCCGCAGCGCCCGTGGTCAGTGATGCGTCGGCCGCCTCATTTGCGAGCTCGATCCGTTCCGTAATGTCATCGACGCGGTCGAACAGCCGAACGGCAAGTCCGATCGGAGCGTCGGGGGTAGCGAGTCGGCGGGTATTCACCGCCGGAGGCAGTGCGTGCGGACCACCGGCGCAGCTCGCGAGGAGAGCCCAGCCCACGAAGAGGGCCGGCGCGAAGAACAACACCGTTGGCTTCAGACGATACATCATACATCCTGTCTTCCAGAAGATATCAACTCGTTGTCTGAATTCCCAAGGGTGTTCTCAAAGTTGTGCTTTTTTGGCCCTTTCGGGCCGAAGGTCGGGCGAATGGCGGCGATTATGCCGGTTGCAGCAGCAGTTTGCCGTAGGAGTCGTCGCCGGGAACCAGTACGAGACGCACCTTCCGCGCCTTTCCGAGCTTCTCGGCGGTCTTCAGACTCATCTCCACGGTGCCCATTCGGCATTCGTTTTTCAGGTAGAGCGTACCAAACACGTTCGCTCCACTGCCGTCGACAAACTGCTCAGGCGTGCAGCCGGCAAATATCCGCACGACGTGCGAGAGCGTCATCAACCCGAGATCGTATCCGTCGTTGGGATGAATGTTGATCGTTTTCTCGTCGAACGAATAGTCTCCAAGAACCGACAATTCTGCCGTCTGCTTCGCCACGCCAGCCTCGCTTGAATGGGGTTTTGTGCATTGTATGGGATCGATCCCCCCTTGGTCAACGCGCGGTTTGGATGTATGCTGGAGTCACCATGTACGGTTCAGAACGGTTTCGTCGACGCATCACCAAGCTTCCCAAGACCCATCCAGACGCCAAAGAGGCCGACCGGATCGACCTCGCCCGCGACGGCTTCGCCGGTTGCCTCCCCGGTCTGCCCGAAGAGATGCTGGACGATGTATTCGAGTACTTTCACGATCGCAACGCTCCCCTCCTTCAGGACGATCACCGCCTCGGTGAATACAGCACCCGCATTGGTGCGGTGATCGACCTCTTCCTCGGCAGCTACGACCACGACGCCGACCCCCTCACCATCGACGAATGGCAGTTCATCCGCGAGTCGGTCGACGCCTTCGCGGTGGACATGGATATGAACACCGTGAACTACATCATGACCCTGGTTGTGGACAAGGGCGCCTTGTAGCAGCGTAACGCGCCGCGCGAGGACACACCATGGAACGACTGCTTTTCATCCTGGCCGTAAGTTTTGGCAGCATTGGTATCGGTTATGTGACACAGCGGGTGCTGCTGGGGTTCGGGCTGTTGCGCTTCGAGACCGTGGTGCGGGTTTCCAGCGGCATGAAACTTTTTGGTCTGCTGGTGCTGCAGCCGGTGGCCATCCTCAACGCGTTCTGGCGGCTGCGGCTTGCGCACGCGGAGCTCATGGTGATGCCGGTGCTCGGCGTGTTGTCGCTCGCGGTGGGAGCGGGCACCGCCATCCTCTGCATCCGGCTGTTTCGCATCCCTCCCTTTCGCGCGGGCAGCGTACTGAGCGCGAGCATGTTCACCAACCTCGGCGTGTTTGCCGCACTGATCGCCTTTGTGCTCTACGGGCCGTTGGGGTTTTCGCTGGTGCAGCTCTTTCGCGTCTTCGAGGAAACCACCTACTACGCGGTTGGCTTTCCCCTGACCCAGCAGGTGGGCACGGGCCCACTGCGGGACCTCCGCTTCAACGCTCGGCTCTTCGCGGTGAAACCAATCGCGATCGCGCCGCTGGGAGCCATTGTGGTTGGCAGCGTGCTCAAGTGGATCGGGCTGACACCGCCGGATGTTCTGGTCACGGTCTCCGACATCATCGTGCCGGTGATGACCGCAACGCTCGGCTTCTCCATCGGGCTGACGCTTCGGGTCACCCGGCTTGGCCACTACCGCCGGGAAGTTGCGATGGTGGCCTTCGCCAAGTTTGTCGCGATCCCCCTGGTGCTCATCCCCCTGGCGTGGCTCCTCGGGCTGGGCTCGGTGATGGGCGGCGTGCCGCTGAAGGTGATCGTCATCGCCTCCTTCATGCCGTCTGCCTTCCTGGCCCTGGTGCCCCCCGCGCTCTACGGCTTCGACCTTGACCTGGCCAACTCCGCATGGCTGGTCACCACGCTCGCGGTCATCGGAATCGTTCCCCTGCTCTTCCTGGTGCTGGCGTAGCCGCCGGTGCTGCGTCTTGAAACGGAGCCGAGAATCGGTGTAGTGTCGGATTCTGAAATTCATGCCGGCGTGGCGAAATTGGTAGACGCAGCAGACTCAAAATCTGCCGCCCGCAAGGGTGTGGGAGTTCGAGTCTCCCCGCCGGCAGTTTTGGTTTCTGTTTTCCTTTTTGGGCGTGCCCCGGCGCCGAGCGCCGGGTCCGGCTCTGCGGGAGTTCCTCCGATCCGTCACGCGGGAGACTCGTTACCTGCTGATGATTCGGTACCAATCAGCTGACTAACGTGAGTAGTCTGGGGAAATACTCGCGGGCCGAATCCCGAATCGTGTTCTGCCACCCCTTCGGTAAACCGGTAACCATATCGAGGAGCCTTGCTCTTCGTTCTGAATCCCCAAGAAGAAACTCACCAATTGACCGAGCTGTATACACGTCCTTGGCGGCTTTGCCTTGGTCTTTTCTTCGTGGAATTACGAGGAGCTTCAGAAGTACGAATGCTTCAGGCTCAGGCACCCGGATGCCGTAGCCTCGATACCGCACAACCATGCTTCGGTCAAAGGCCAGTGACAGAAATCACAGTGGCTGCGCCTGCACGCCGAGTGCGTTCACCGTAACCGCCATGTCGGTTCCGCGCCCCTGCTCGGGAATCAGAAACTCTACTTCCATTTCCGGATGTACATACTTGCAGTAACTGCCATGCAGAGACCACTCCGGCTCGAACCCAAGTTCCGAAAGCGCTGAAGGGACATCGAAGCTACACCGTATTTTCGGCCGCATCCCGACCAGGAAATCAAGATCGGTCGTTCTCAATACAGGAATCTCAGGAGCATTGTCGAAGAACTCACGGTAGATCGGAAGCACCCAGCTTCCCACAAGGACGATGTCGGAAAGCACTCCACCCTTCGCCAGTCGATCAATGACGTTCAGGAAGAGACCGTCATCGTTTTCCACGCAATCCCCGCTCAACGTCGGCAAGGTTCTCCTCAACCTGGCTGAGTTTCTGCTCCAAGTCCTTTCGCCGTTGAACCTGAAGCTCTGCCTCCTGAGCCACCTCGGAACCGACCGGGCCGACGTACTCAAACTTGACCTTGCCGGACCGACGATGCGCAAGATAGAGATACTCCCGATTCCCCCGCTTCTTCCGGGAAATCGTGCCTTTCGGAAACGCCTGGAGTTGTTGTTCGTATTTTGCTCTCAGGGAGACCAGTCTGTGTTTCTCTTCTTCCAGTACGTCGAACACCAACGCCATCGCCTTTCTCCTTGCCTAACATAGTGTACCACAGCGGCACTACGTTAGGCAAACACTGCGGCCCGCCCAGCGGGGAGACATCCAGTGGAGAAACCTTGCCTAACATCTACCGAGACATCAAACTGTATTAGGCACGTGTCATGAGATTTTTCCTGAGATTATCTGCAGGAATATAGAAGAAGCTGCATGAATCTCCAGGAAGGAATCCGTTGACGTAATTCACCCACCAATATACACGTATGAAAGTCCGGGAAGCTACAGGAAGATCCGTGCAAAGCAGAA
>SLTF01000119.1 GCA_007130025.1 Spirochaetales bacterium
CTCGATGGCATCCGGTTCGATGGGACGACGGGTCCAGTTGTAGCGCTGAAACTTTTTCTTCTTCTCGACGCTGATGCCAAGCGCCGCCTCGAGCACACTGCCAAGGTCACGCTTCTCATACTCCAGCAGATCAACCGCCGGTTTCAAATCCACGATGGAGGCGATACGTGAGCCGTAGCCCTTGAAGAGCAGCGACTGGTCACTCATCGCATCGTACATGATCTTTTCGATCGCCGGATGCTCGAACAGCTGTTGCAGATCCTGATTGCTCAAGGGAAAGGGATCGACGATGGCGGCGCGGTCGCCGTCGAAGAGCTGTATCAGGCAGAGCGTTTCGCCGTACTGGTGCAGGTTGAACTCGCCCTCGATATCGAGGGCAACGGAGGGATGATCGCGCTCAAGGGAGGAGAGGTACTCGGAAAACGCGCGGGAATCGGAAATCACGAGATGGTTCATGCGGCATGATACGCGGTGTCGGCAGGTAGGGGCAACCGCGACGGGCGCTACAGTGAACGGCGCACGCGGTCGATGTCGCCGTCGTACGCACCGAGCAGGGCGAGCAGCCGCATGCGCGCCTTGCCGCCGTCGATCTCCTGGAGCGGAACCGCTCCAGCGGAAATCAGATCGTCGTAGTTTCCGCGCCCGGGTTGAGACCAGAGCCCTCCGCGTTCGCAGCGCGAGACAAAGGCGACCAGAACGCCGCGCGCTGTTGCCGCGGCGGCGGCGTCGACCACCGCGGCTGGGGCGGTGCCCGCGCCAAAGGACTCGATTACCACCGCCTTCGCGCCCGCGTTCACCGCCGCGTCAATCAGCGTGCCGTCTGCCGCGGCACAGAGCCGAATGAGATAGACCCCATCACCGAGCAGCCAGGGGCGGATCGCGGTGGGGCGGTCGTGGCGCCCGTAGAGCCGGACCTCACCCGCCGAGACGCGTCCGAGCACGTCACCGAGCGCGTCAAAGGCGTGCAACGAGATGGTGTCGCTCTTGCGTACGCGGGCGGCGGGGAAGACCTGACCGGCAAAGCAGACAACCACTCCCACGCGTCGGGCCTGCGGACTGATTGCCACACGGATCGAATCGCGGATATTCCCCGGTCCGTCGCCGTCGGGGCTCGCGGCGTTTCGCTGCGCCCCGGTGAACACGATGGGAACCTCCCCGTCGTGCCAGAGATCGGTGAGGAAGGCCACCTCTTCCAGGATGTCGGTGCCGTGGGTAACCACAACGCCGGCGATGCCCGACACTTCGGCCGCCTCACACGCGGCGCGCGCCACGGTTGCGACGTCGTCCAGGAGCATCAGATGGCTGGGCTTGCTGATGACGTCGCGCGTTTGAAACCGCGCGAGGGTGTCAATCTCGGCCACCGACTCCAACAGCTGCTCGCCGCTGCGCTGCAGCACTGCCTCGGTGGTAGGAACCGTTGCGATGGTGCCGCCGCAGGCAACCAAGGTCACCCGCGGCAGGTCGCACGTCAAAGGATCAGGGTTTGGGGGAGCGCTTGGCGAAGTCATCGGCAACCGCCTCAAACGTACCCCACTCGACACCACTATGTTTGTTGATGTACTCAATCAACCGCTCGAGCATGAGCAGGTTCTGCGGGCGACCGGAGACGTCAGGATGGATGGTCAGCAGGTAGACCGCGTAATCCATCTCGCGATAGATCCAGTCAAACTGGTCTTTCCAGAGCGTCTCGATGTCGCGCGGGTTCACAAAGCCGTGGCTGTTGGCGTTGGCCTTGATGAACAGCATCGGGGGGAGGTCGTCGAGATACCAGCTTGCCGGCAACTCGATCAGATTGGTTACCTTGTCCCCACGGACGAAGGGCTTCATCCAGGTCTCGGCCGGTTTGGAGTAGTCGATCTTGGTGTAGGAGTCACCCAAGCGTACGTAGTAGGGCGTGTGGTCGTCGTGCATGAGGCTGTTGTCGTACTTGATGCCCGCCTCAATCAAGAGTTCCACCGAGGTCTGTGATACCTCCCACCAGGGGGCGACGTACCCAACCGGCTTCCGGCCGGAAAACGTCTCGATCAGACCGATACACTTGTGCAGAATCGCGTGCTCCTGCTCGCGCGAGAGCGCCAGCGGATTCTCATGAGTATACCCGTGCAGACCAATCTCGTGGCCCGCCGCAACCGCCAACTCGGTTTCCCTGGGAAAACTCTCGATGGTGTGGCCGGGAATGAAAAAGGTGGTCTTCATGTCAAAGCGGCGGAACAGTTCGACAAGCCGGGGCATACCCACCTCACCGCCGAAGACGCCGCGCGAGATATCCATCGGCGAGTCTTCGCCGCCGTAGGACCCAAGCCAGCCGGCAACCGCGTCACAGTGGACACCTGCCGCACACATGATCTTCTTCGCCATCTCTTCCTCCTTGCTTACATACCCAGGTACGCCCGACGCACCTCGTCGGACGCGCCAAGCTCTTCTGCGCTTCCTGCCAGCGCGACCCAACCGTTCTCCAGCACGTAGCCTCGATCCACAAACTTCAGCGTCTGCTTCACGTTCTGCTCGACGATGAGCACCGTCACCCCCTCCGAGCGGATGCGCGCCACGCGGTCCATCACTTCCTGCACCAGAACCGGCGCAAGTCCGAGCGACGGCTCATCGAGCATCAGCAGGCGGGGCAACGCCATCAACCCGCGGCCGAGGGCGAGCATCTGCTGCTCGCCGCCGGACAACGATCCCGCCATCTGGGCCCGTCGCTCGGGAAGACGGGGGAACATCGCGTAGACCCGGTCAAGCGAAGACTTCAGTTTCGCCCGAGCGCGCCTGGTGAAGGCTCCCAGCATCAGATTATCCTCGACGCTCAGAAAAGGAAAGACCAGGCGCCCTTCGGGCACCTGCACCAGGCCCCGTTCCACCCGCTCGTGTGCGGGCACTCCGTTGATGGGTTCACCATCAAAGACGACAGTGCCTTCCCGCGCCGGCACCAGGCCGGAAATTGCCCGCAGCAGCGTGGTCTTGCCCGCCGCGTTGGCGCCAAGAACCGTAACCGCCTCACCGTCGTTGACCGACACCGAGACCTCGTGCAGTGCGATCATGTCTCCGTAGGAGACGCCGAGTTTGGTGACTTCAAGCAGACTCAATGGGCTCCCCCAGATAGACCGAGATCACCTGCGCGTCGCGGGTAACCACCGCCGGCGGTCCTTCGATCAGCACGGCTCCCTGGTTGAGTACCAGAACCTTCTCCGCGATCCGCATGATGGCGTTCATGTTGTGTTCAATCACCAGAAAGGTGAGTCCTTCGGCGTTGAGTTCCTGCACCAGCGAAAGGGTCTCGTTGACTTCGGTGGGGTTGAGTCCCCCCATGATTTCGTCGAGCAACATGAGCTTGGGGCCGGTGGCCAGAGCACGGGCAACCTCCAGCCGCTTGCGAAGCGCGAGCGGCAGGCTGTGCGCTACGGTGTCGGTGAACCGTTCCAGGCCCAGGCGCTTCAGCGTAACGCGGGCGGTCTCGCGCGCCTCGGCCGGCCCCTGCCCCCGGGTCAGAGCACCTACCATCACATTGTCCAGCACCGTGAGTCCGCCGAAGGGCTTCACCACCTGAAAGGTGCGCCCGATACCCATTCGGTTTCGGTCTGCAGGCCCTAGGTGTGAGAGGTCCTTGCCCTCGAACATCACCGAACCCGAAGATGGACGAACCAGCCCGGACACCACATTGAACAGGGTGGTCTTCCCCGCGCCGTTTGGCCCGATCAAACCAACGATCTGTCCCTTCTCTACGGTGAATGAAGCGTGGTCAACGGCGCGAAGACCAACGAAGTCTACGGTTACGGCTCGAACCTCAAGCATCGGCCTTCCTCCCCGAATCCATCAACCGGCGAAGGCGGCGGCCAATCAGACGAACCCCGGCGATCGCGCCGTTGGGTGCAGCGAGCACGATGACCATCAGCAAGAACCCGTAGACCACGAGGGCCGGGCCACCGCCAACCCTCGCGCGCAGAATCTCGCCCAATGGAATCACAATGGCCGCCCCCAGGACCGGACCAAGGGTAGTTCCCATTCCGCCCACAATTGCCACGAGTGCAATCTGTACGGAGAGCTCAAACTGCGTGGTGCTGTCCGGGTCAATGTACTGGATGAAGGTGGCGTAGACCGCTCCCGCACAGGCGGCAAGGGCGGCCGAGAGCGCGGCGGCAACCACCTTGGAGCGCACAACACGCACCCCAAGGGAGCGCGCGGCGTCTTCGTCTTCACGGAGCGCAACGAGGTAGTAACCCAACCGCGACCGCTCGATGGCTATTGAGATGCCAACCGTCAGCACCAGCAGACCGAGGCCGGTGTACCAGTACGCCCAGAGATTTGGAAACAGCATGTTCTGCGGACCGCCGCGAAACGGAAGCAGCAGCCCCGCTGCACCCCGGGTAAGATCGCGCCAGTTCACGTTGACGATGTGGACCACGATGCCAAACGCCAGCGTCGCGAGCACGAAGAAGGGGCCCTTCAAACGGAACGTAATGACGCCCAGCAGGGCACCCAGCGCGCCGGCGAGGAGGGCGCCCACAAAGACGCCAATCCAGGGAGTGATGCCGAGACGCAGGAAGAGCAGGCTCGAGGTATAAGCACCCACGCCGAAGAAGGCGGCGTGGCCCAGCGAGAGTCCACCCGCAAACCCGGCGGAGATGTTCCACGCGGTTGCAAGGGACGCCCAGATCAGAACCGTAATCCCCAGATCGAGCCAGTAGATGTCTCGAATCACCAGGGGCACGCAGAGCAGCAGCACCAGCGCGACGGCGAAGGCGATGCGTTGACCGGACGGCGACGTCAAGGAGGCGCTTTTGATGGGCATCTCTCAACCTCCGTAGACTTCGGCACCGCGGCGCCCGAAGAACCCCTGCGGACGCACGACCAGGACCAGCAGGAAGACCGCGAAGTAGGATAACTCGCCCCACGCCGTGCCGAGAAGGAAGCCCGCTCCCGCGCGGATAATGCCGACCAGGAGGGCGGCGACAACCGCCCCCGGCACCGACCCGAGCCCGCCAAGCACTACGATCACGAAGATTGTCACGATATGGGTCTGGCCGACACGGGGAAAAATGGTGAAGATGGGCGCAACCAGAACTCCCATTGCACCGGCAGCGGCCACCGCCACGGAATAGGTGAAGAGATAGACACGCTTGACGTCAATCCCCATCAAAGCCGCCGCACGGCGATTCTGAGCGACGGCCTGGATCGCCTTACCGTACATGGTCCGCGTCAGGAAGAACCAGAGTCCGAGTGCAAACAGCATGGCGGCGGCAAACGACACGCTCATCGCCACGCTGAGCCGAACGCCCCCAACCACAAACACCGATCCGCTCGCAAAAGTGCTCACTGAACGGATATCCGCCTGCCACAGGGTAAGCGCGGCGTTTTGCAACAGAATCGAGAGGCCAAGCGTTGCAAATACCACGGTAACGTCGGGTTTTCCGATCGATCGCTGAATGATCACACGATCCACCGCAACACCCAACAGAAAGATCACGGGGGTAATCAGAAAGACGGACACGTAGGGATCAAGACCAAAGATCGCCCAGAGCCAGTACGCACCGTACATGCCGAGCATCATGAACTCCGCATGGGCAAAGTTCACCACCCGAAGTACCCCAAAAATCAGCGTCAGACCCACGGCCAGGAGCGCGTAGAGCCCTCCGATCAAGAGTCCGTTCGCGACAATCTGCAGGACTAACTGCATGCCTCTCCCTCGCAGAACAAGATGGGGCCGCCAACTCGGCGACCCTCACAAAAACCATACCGCCCGGAAGCTCTGCGGCACTCCGGGCGGGGAAGCAGCGTGCTTCCCGGATGTTTTACTGGCCGATGGCCTGCGTGCGCTGCGACCACGGGGGAAGCGGCACGTTGATGAAATCGGCTACGGCGAGGTCACGGGGGTAGGTCACCCGAAGCTGTCCACCCTGCCACTGCTGCACGACCGGGATGGCGCGCAGGTTCTGGCCGGAGTTCTCGTGATTGACGCCGGCGAACTCAAACCCAAAACCGGTGATCGAGTCGAGCGCATCAACGCGAACGTTGGCGGCGGCCGCCATCATATCGGCGATTGAGGTGGAGGCGGCGTTGGGAACGACCTCGTTCAGGAAGATCCAGGTGCCCATGAAACCCCAGTCGGTGTAGGGGCCCTGAGTCCATCCGCGCTGCGCAACCCGGGTCTGCAGCTCATTGAGCAAGTTCTGAGCCGCGGGGGTGAGGGATGCGACGTTGATCGAACCCGAAGTGGAGGGAACCACGTTGAAGATACCGTCTGAGTTTGCACCGAGCGGTCGCGCAAAATCGACCTGCCCGTATCCACCGCCAACCCCAACAACGGCCGGCATATCGACCCCAAGCTGCTGCGCTTGTCGCCAGAAGAGTACTCCGTCGGGAACCTGGGCGATGTGGATGACGGCGTGTGCGCGTTCCTGCTGGATTCGCAACAGCACCGAGGAGAGATCACTGGTGGTTGCCGCCGGGTAGCTCTCCCTCACAACGAGGCTGGCCCGGGACGACTGGATGCGTCGCACGGCGGCGTCGGCAATTGACGTGCCGAACTCATCGTCGGTGAAGACCAGCGCAACCCGCATGTCCGCCTCGGCGACGCCGAGCTCTCTGGCGAGGCCGGTGAGGATGAAGTCGGCCGCGGCCGCCCCGAGTGAACCCGAGGAGATGGTGGTGCGCAGCACGTTGGATGAGTTGCGGGTGATCCCTTCGGCCCAGGCGGTGGTCTCTACGTAGAGCACGTTGAGCCGCTCGGCCGCAGGCGCGGTTGCCGAAGCAACGGCGGAAGAGAAGGTGCCCATGACCACGTCGACGTTCTGCTGGGTGATCAGCTGGCGTACGGCAGTGGTTCCCGTCGCGGGATCGGGAGAGTCCGCGGCAACCAGCTCGACAGTGATGCCGTACGGGTTGGTCTCATTAAAGAGCTCGACGGCGATCTGGGTTCCCTGCAGCGAGTTGGACCCACCAAACGCCATGCCTCCCGTCTGCGGGAAGAGCGCTCCGACGCGCAGCGTCGTGATTGCGGGACCACCTGCCGCAGCGGCGGCTGGTTGGGGCTGTTGAGCCTGCCCCCCGGCAAACAGATGTGCACCAGTCACGGCAAACGCCACGATCATGGCTACGCACACTACTCTGCGAATACCTGTGTTCATACAAACCTCCTTACGGTTCGTGTTTGAATCACGGTACGGAAAGCATTGAAGCGTGTCAAGAAGAAAAATACGGGTGTGACGGATTTTTATGTAACACCTACGAAAATGGGGGATTCTCTGGACGGTCAATCCAGCGCGATCGCCTTCGCGAACCGCTCACCGTAGCGGGCGAGCTTCTCCTTTCCCACGCCGTGCACCTCGGCCATCTCGTCCATGGAACACGGGCGGCGCTCGGCCATGTCGCGGAGCGTGCGGTCGGTGAAAACGATGTAGGCGGGTACACCCTGCTCGTCGGCAATCTGCTTTCGAAGCGCGCGCAGCTGCTCGAAAAGACGCTGAGTTTCAGGAGCATCGATCACCCGAACGTCGTCACCGTCCATTCGGGACCGCCGGGTGCGCCCGCCCGCGCGGACAGTGTGAAACTCGGCCATGGCAACCGATCGCTCACCGGCGAGTACTTCGCGGGAAGACTCGGTCAAACGCAAGGTGGGGAACTTCTCGTCGGTCTGTTCGATGAGCCGTTGCGAGATCAGGGAATCGATGACACGCCGCCAGTGTGGGGCGGGCTTGTCTGCGCCAACACCCCAGGTCTTGACCAGGTGATGGCCGCGACTGCGAACGCGCTCGCTGTCGGAGCCCACCACCACATCCACGATATGCCCCACGCCAAAGCGCTGCCCGGTACGCGCCATTGCAGACATCACGATCTGTGCGTCGCGCGTGATGTCAACGCTCCGTACCTCACCCGCGCAGACATCGCAGCAACCGGGGTGGGCGGGGGCGCTGTACTGCTCGCCAAAATAGTGAAGGAGCTGGGTCCGGCGGCAGCCAATTGACCCGGAGTACCGGATCATCTCGGCGAGGGCGCGCGATGCACGCGCCTGCTGATCGGGATCAGCCATCTGGTTGATGAAGTAGCGAGCGGTGGCAACGTCGCCGCCACCGGCAAGCAGAACGCAGTCGGCCGGCTCACCGTCGCGACCCGCGCGCCCGCTCTCCTGGTAGTAGCCCTCGAGGCTCTTGGGCAGGTCGCCGTGCAGGACGTAGCGCACGTTGGACTTGTCGATCCCCATGCCAAAGGCGATGGTAGCCACGATCACCTCGGACTCATCACGCTGGAACCGATCCTGGTTCTCCGAGCGCACCGCTTCATTGAGCCCCGCGTGGTAGGGCAGCGCCCGGATGCCGGCTGCCTGCAAGGCCGCGGCCGTCTGCTCCACCTTCTTGCGCGTTGCGCGGTAGATGATACCGGGCACCCCCGGTCGCTCGCGCACAAAGGAGAGGATCTGAACGGCCTCTTTTTTCTTGGGCACCACTGCGTATCGCAGGTTGGGGCGGTCGAAGGAGGCGCGCACCACGTGGGGATCGCGCAGCCGCAGCCTCTCTACGATGTCGTGCTGAACCTTGTGGGTAGCTGTTGCGGTGAACGCCGCGATGGGAATGCCGGGATAAGTCGCCGCAAGCTCACCGAGGCGAAGGTAGTCGGGGCGAAAGTCGTGACCCCACTCTGAGACACAGTGCGCTTCGTCGATGGCGAAGAAGGAAGGAGGCCGCTGGGTGAGAAGGCTGGTGAAGGCGGCATCGGAGAATCGCTCGGGGGCCACGTAGAGCAGGTCGACTCCCGGGCCGTCCCCCGGGTGGCCGTTACCGGAGAACGCGGCGAGCGCGGCCGCACGCTGGGCGGGATCCTGGCTGCTGTTGAGCAACTCCGCGCGAATGCCGTTGGCGCGGGCGGCGTCCACCTGATCCTTCATCAGAGCGATGAGCGGGCTGATCACCACGCAGTAGCCGGGAAGCACCACCGCGGGAAGCTGGTAGCAGAGCGACTTGCCACCGCCGGTGGGCATCACCACAAAGACGTCACGGCGCGCCAGCACGGCATCGATCACTTCCTGCTGGTTGGGACGGAACTCCC
>SLTF01000186.1 GCA_007130025.1 Spirochaetales bacterium
GCGGGCAAGAAAGTGGCGGATTCGATAGTCGTGCAGCACCTGGGAGAAGTTGCTCCCATATACCCGATTGATGCAGTGCGAGAGCCGATTGGGATGAACGCCGATGGACCGGGCGAGCGTACTCACGGTGAGCGCAGGGTCGGTATAGGAGCCTGCGTCGAGCAGGGTGCGCACCTTCTCGGCAGTCTCGGTTGCCTCCTCGTCCGAGCAGCCTCCCTCCCCGCCGACGGCGTCTCCTCGCTGCTCGAGCACCGAGGGGAAAAGCAGCAGAAGGGCTGCAAAGGCGTAGACCGTGACCATCATCATTGCGGCCGGCACAAGAAAGGGATCGATGGCCGCCCCGTCTCCCACCGCCCGAGTCGGCTGGACCGCAACCACCACAAACGCCAGGAGAGAAGCGAGGGGAGCGAGCACCAGCATACGCGCCCAGATGCGCCGTCCGCGCCCCGCGTGGCGGCCCAGGGCGCCGAAGGCGAGGCGGGCTGCCGCCACCGCATAGATTCCCGACTGGGCAACCTTGATCAGATGGCGCAGCAGCTGCCACCATGGAGCCGGCGGCTGAAACAGGTCAAACACGATGGCCGCGAATCCGCACTGCCCCACAATCCCAATCAGCGCCGAAAGCAGCACCGTTTCGGCGAGCCACGGAATCGCGTGTGCGGCGAGCCGCGGTGGTCGCGGGCCGTCGGGTTGGAGAATTGAGCGAACCGACCACCAGACCAGCGGGCCAAAGAGCAGCGGAACCGCGCCTGCCAGCGGAAAGATCCACGGGTAGCGCAGCAGCATCGAGGGTCGCCACCACGGAATTGCCGCAAGCCGCAGCGAGAAGGTGATCAGCAGAAGCGCAAAGGGAACGCTTGTGCGCCGGCGAAACCGGAGTATCACGAGAACGAGTAACAGGACGCCCTGCGCAGCACCGAGCGCCGCCGCCAGTTCCACCAGGTGCATGCCCGCAGTATACGGCATGCGTCGCTTGAACGCTACCGTGAACCAAGGTGACGAAGGCCCCCGCTGGGTGTATACTCCCCCAGTATCAAACCTGCCGTAAGGAGCTGCCGATGGCACTGATTGAGTGGGGAACCGACCTGAGCGTAGAGGTTCCCGCCTTCGACGAACAGCACAAGAAACTCATCGATCTGCTGAACCAGCTGCACGATGCGATGCTGCAGCGCCGGGGGCGCGAGGTTATGGGACCGCTTCTCGACGAGCTGCTCTCATACACCAACTACCACTTCGCGGCCGAAGCACGAGCCTTTGATCGCTACCAGTATCCCGAGTGTGCGAAGCACCTGGAAGAACACCAGAAGCTCCTGGAGACCGCCCGCGAACTGAAGGCAAAACACGACGCGGGCAGCCTCGCCATCACCGTCGAGGTGATGGACTTCCTCAAGAAGTGGGTCGCCGAGCATATCCGCAAGTGCGACAAGCTCTACACGGCGTTCTTTGCGGACAAGCAGGTCGAGGGGTAGCCGAGCTTACGCCCCGACGATCGCCGCGACGTCCTCTTCCACCGTGGTGATCAGCTTGAGACCGAAGGTCTCCACCAGAACCTTCGCGACGTTGGGGCTGACGAAGGCCGGCAGTGTCGGGCCAATGCGCACCCCCTTGAACCCGAGAGCCAGCAGGGCCAGAAGCACGGTGAGCGCCTTCTGTTCGTACCAGGCGATGTCGAAGTCGATCGGCAGATCGTTCACGTCTTCCAGGCCAAAGATCTCCTTCAGCTTCAGCGCAATCACCGCCAGCGAGTAGCTGTCGTTGCACTGCCCGGCGTCGAGCACCCGCGGGATACCGTTGATGTCACCGAGCTCGAGCTTGTTGTAGCGGAACTTGGCGCAGCCCGCCGTGAGAATTACCGTGTCGTTCGGCAGCGCCTTTGCGACGTCGGTGAAGTAGTTGCGTCCCTTCTGTCGACCGTCGCAGCCACCCATCACCACAAACTTCCGGATCGCCCCCGACTTGACCGCATCTACGACTTTGTCGGCCAGGGCGGTCACCTGCGCGTGGGCAAACCCACCGGTGATGGTGCCCTGTTCCAGTTCGGTGGGTGGTTGGCATGACTTGGCCAACTCGATCACGCCGGAGAAATCCTTCACGGCGCCGGGCTCGCTGCCGCGGTCGGGAACATGCTTCACTCCGGGGAAGGCCACCAGACCGGTGGTGAAGATCCGGTCCTTGTAGCTCTCCTTGGGCGGGGTGAGGCAGTTGGTGGTCATGAGGATGGGCCCGTTGAAAGCGGCAAACTCCTTGTCCTGCAGCCACCACGAGTTTCCGTAGTTGCCCACGAAGTGATCGTATTTCTTGAACGTGGGGTAGTAGTTGGCGGGGAGCATTTCGCCGTGGGTGTAGACGTCGACCCCGGTGCCCTTCGTCTGCTCAAGCAGCTCGTGCATGTCCTTCAGGTCGTGACCGGAAATGAGAATGCCGGGATTGGAACGAACGCCGAGGTTGACCTCCGTGATCTCCGGGTTGCCGTAGGTCTCGGTATTGGCCCGATCGAGCAGCTCCATCACCCGGACCGCCGCGTGGCCCGTGTCCACCACCAGCGTGGTCAGTTCGCCCTGGTCGGAGACGGTGAGCGTTGCCGCGAGAATGCGGATGATCTCACGATAGAGCGAGACGTCCTCGTAGCCGAGCACCAGCGCGTGGTCGCCGTACGCGGCGATTCCCTTGAGACCGTAGATGGTCAGCTCACGAAGCGCCCGCGTATCCTCGTTGGCGTCCGCCTTCGGGCTCGCCTCGGGGATCATCGCATAGAGCGCGGCGCGATCCTGTGGGTCGGCGTTCCAGCGCGCGGGACGGGGAAGCTCAGAAAGCGCTTCGGCGGAAATCGACTTCAGCACCCGCTTCTTCTGTGCGAGCACCTCACCGATCACCTCCGCGAGGCGATCATCGTCGAAGCTCACGTTGGTCACGGTGGTGAAGAGTGCACGCAGGATGGTACGGCCGCCGGCACGCACGGTCTCGTCGTTGACATCCCCGTTGGTTCCTGCGTCCGCCAGTTCCATCGCGAGCGCCAGTCCGCGCGCCGCGTAGACCAGAACGTCCTGAAGGTTTGCGGTTGACTCCTGCTTGCCACACACTCCCCGTACGGTACAACCGGTATTCCCGGCGGCTTCCTGACATTGAAAACAGAACATGCTCATTGCTTCCTCCTCCACGTGTATCGAACAACCCGACCGTTTCGGGTATCGTGATACCAATACGGTATCAGAGCCGGGAAAGAATGGAATTGACCGAGGTCAAGTGTGGACGATCTTTTTTCGCGAATCAGTAAACGGTGGCTCGATCGACTCACCGAGGGGTCGCACGATCAGACCGTCCCCGCCGGTTCGCTGCTCTTCCTCGAAGGCCAGACCGGCTCCCATCTCTATCGGCTTCGCTCCGGCCTCATCAGGCTCTTTCGTACCACCCCCGACGGCCGCGAAGTGACCATCCATCTGGTGGAACCGGGACAGCTCTTCGCTGAGATCATCCTGTTCGAGCGGGACACCTATCCCGTGAGCGCGGTCGCCGTCGAAGAGTCGCGCATCACCGCAATCCACCGGGATCGCATCTACGACCTGCTGGGCGACCGGAGTTTCCGGAACGAATTCATGAGCCACCTGGTGGGGAAAATGCGCTTCCTGTCGCAGCAGCTCTACGTGCTGACTACGATGGACGTCCGAGGGCGGCTGATTCGGTTCCTGGAAGTGCACTACGGCCGAACCGCCAAGATTACCTGTGAGCTGTCAAAGACGGAAACCGCGGCGGCTATCTCGGTCCGCCCCGAAACCCTCTCTCGCGCCCTCGCCCGGCTCGAGTCGGAAGGACTGCTCACGTGGGAGGGCACCGACATCACCGTTGCCGACCACGCGTGGCGAAACGACGAGTGGAGCTGACGCGGGGTCATCTGACAAACCGGCTACAGGGGGCCAGTCTTCGAAGCGTGTTCTCGCCCTGCCCTTGTGAATCGAACAGAAATGAGCAATACTTACGAGTATCAAAGAAAAAAGGATTGAGGCGCCGATGGAGCTATATCCCTCCGCACGGCCACGTATTCTCGTTGTTGACGATGATCTGGTAAGCCGCACCCTGCTTCGCGAGTCGCTGTCGGACTGTTACGACGTCACGCTCTGCGCGAGCGGTGAAGATGCGATTACCGCAGTGCAGGAAGCCCCGCCCGACCTCATTTTGCTCGACGTCATGATGAACGGACTCGATGGATACGAGGTCTGCCGTATCCTCAAAGCGTCGAACCATGCCCAGGACATACCGGTGATCTTCATCACCTCGCGGGTCTCTCAGGAGGACGAGGTGCTCGGTCTCAACGCCGGAGCCGTCGATTACGTAGTGAAGCCGTTCCGCCTTCCGATTCTCAAAGCGCGGGTCAAGACCCACCTCGATCTCAAACGGAAGACAGACCTTCTGGAAAGCCTCTCATTCCGCGATGGACTCACCGGTCTCTACAATCGACGCTGGCTGGATCACGTACTCGAAGCGGAATGGGCGCGGGCTGCCCGCAACGGACGCACACTCTCCCTGGTGATGCTGGACCTCGACTGCTTCAAGGCGTACAACGATCACTACGGCCATCTCGCGGGGGACGAATGCCTGAAAACGGTGGCTCAGACCATCACCACCGCGTTTCGGCGAACCTCAGACGTTGCCGCACGATACGGCGGCGAGGAGTTTGCGGTGGTCCCCACCGAGACCCCCGCGGAAAACGTGGAGTCCCGTGCGGAACACGTTCGACGGTGCGTTGAACAACTTTCGCTCGAGCACGCGTTCTCCGCGGTGACCGATCGCGTTACCATCAGCGTTGGGGTCGCTTCGGTGATACCCCGCGCCGGACACGACCCGCGAGAGCTACTCGAGGCGGCTGACTCCGCCCTCTACCGAGCCAAACGCCGCGGGCGGAACTGCGTCTGCTGCGAAAGCGGCTGCGAATAAGCCCGTACGATCCCTTAATCCGCACTGCCCGACAACTGCTCCCACGCGACAAACGTCACCGGAAAGCGTTCAAGCTCCTCGCGGTAGTGGGTTACGATCAGAGCGGTTTTCCCCGCTTCACTGAGCCGCAGGAAAAACAGCTCCCACAGAGCCGCGCGCGCTTCCCGGTCAAGGTTGACGAAGGGCTCGTCGAGCAGCAGTACGCGCGGCGCGAGAAACCAGGCGCGCGCCATGGCGAGCCGCTTCCGCATCCCGCCGGAGAGCTCGTGCGGAAAGGCGTCTTCGCGATGACCGAGACCCCAGAGCGCCAGCGCCGTGCGGGCTCGGGTGATGTCGTCTTCGGTGATGGTGGGCATCGCGGGCAAGAGAACGTTACCAAGCGCATCGCGGTGAGCGAGCAGCGCGTCGTCCTGGAAGACCAGGCCAACCCCACCCGATGCGTTCACGGTACCGGTCCACGGTTGCAGCAATCCGCTGATGGTCTTCAGCAGGGTGGTCTTGCCGCATCCGGACTCCCCCGAGAGCACCACCGGCTGAGAGCCGGAGACGTGCAGCGATACGTCCTGAAAGAGGGGTGTTCGTCCGTACCCAAAGCTCAGACCCTTCACCACCAGGTTGGCTTCACCGCCTTGCACCGCGTCCGGAATGCCGTTGCCCTGAGTGACGGCGGGAGCACTCAAAGATCCTGACGGCGACGAAGATCTGGATACCGACGTCACCCGATACATCGGCATGATTCGTTTGAGCAGCGACTCCAGTCCAAACGAGAGACCACCGACAACCAGCAGAAAGAGAAACGACCAGCCGACAAACTCGAGCATCGCAAAGGTCTGATAGTGAATACGAACCACCCGACCAAATCCGCTTTGCGCGGCAAACCACTCGGCCAGCATCGCCGCCTTGATTGCCACCAGCGTTCCCAGATGAACGTTGCTCTTGAGTGCGGGTAGCAGATGGGGCAGGTAGAGTTCACCCGCCACCACCCTCCGGCGGGGAGCGTAGACCGCAAACACATCGTACTCCCACGCGGGAATGTGGCGGATCGCCATCATGGTGTGCAGCGTCAGAAGCGGGAGGGTAACCAGAAAGGCAACCGCAACGGGAACCGGCCCCCGGGTCCCCAGCCAGAGAACCAGGGGTGTGATCCAGAAGAGTGGCGGCGCGCTCTGCAGCATCAGCAGGGGAAAGAAGCCGAGGCGCTCACGCGATCGGCGCCTTCCCATGAGAACCCCGGTGGGCATGGCCACCAGGAGGGCGAGAAGAAACCCCGAGAAGCCCCGGCGCAGGGTAATGGCAAGCTCACGGGCAAAGACGGGCAGGATGCCTTCGGAGAGGACGTACGCGAACACCGCACCGGGGGCCGGCAAGACGGCCTGCCCCACGAGCAGACTTCCCCCCCACCAGACGATGAGGAAGAGCAGGAAACCCGAGGCGTACTGAAGGAACTTCATTCCTCCAGACGATACAACCTCGCATCGGGCTCACTCAAGCCCATGACGCGGGCATACTCGCGGATCAGCGCCGCGGTCTCCGCGGCCGACGGAAGATCAAAGAGGGTGTTCACGAGCGCCCGCTGAACGACCGGAACCGGCACTTCCAGCGCGGGAGCAGCGGCGACCGCCGCCGCCTGGGGATCACGCACGACCTCGGTGACCGCGTCGCCAAGCCGCCGCCCAAACAGCTCCAACGCCCCGGCGCTCCCGGCCGAACCACGCCGGCGGGCGAAGATGCTCACCTGCGGACTGCGCGGCTCGCCTCCGGAGACCTCGGCCCAGCCGTCGTGCAGGTTCATCAGTCGATGCGCGGTTCCCGCGACCTCGAGTCGGCTCGCGATGGGCTCAACAAGAACCGCGGCATCGGCGTTGCCCTGCCCGACCAGAGCGGCCGCCTGCGGAAAGGGAGCGTACTCGATCCGGATCCTGCCGGTAAGCCCGTGGTGGTCCAGGATCGCCCGCAGAAAGATATCGATGGGACTGCCCTCGAAGGGGGCGTAGATCACCCCACCGGCGAGTTCCTCGAGTCGCTGCACCGGTCGATGGGTCATCAGGGCGGAAACGCCCCATACCGGGGTGGCCACATGCACCAGATCGCCGGCGGCCTGAAACCGGGCGTAACCTACGCTGAACCCGGTCGCGAGCAGGTCGGCCTCGCCCTGAATGAGGCGGGCGAGCGCCTGCGGATGATCGGTGAAGAACTCCAGCCGGTACTCGTCGGGATAGCGCTCGGCGAGCCTCAGCAAGGGAGCGCTGCTCACCGTCGACGGGGCGAGAATAAGCATCGGCTCCGCGGAGGTCCCGACGGACTGCTCGGGCACCGCTCTGGCGAAGGCGGCGGTGGATACTGTTATGGTCATGACCGCGGCGCAGAGAAGCACGGCGGGTCGGAATATGGTTCGATTCATGTGGATCCTCTTCGAGTGTTCCCAAGATTGTGCCTTTCGGGCGGAAACACTTTGTCACTCTATCATTTTGGCGAACCAAACATCAATCGGATAGAGCAATTTTATTAGTCTTATACAAAATTCAGCCGGCGTTGTTGTCGGTCCGGTCGCCGAAGAACGCCTCACGACCGGGGAAGGCGAGACGCCTGCGGGCGACCGCCTCGCTGAAGACGGCAAATCGGCAGGTCGCGGTGCAGAAGAGGGTTCCGGCGCTCCCGGTGATCGTTACTTCAATCAGGGCACTCTTCGCATCTTCTTCGAGCGCGTGTGCCTCGATGCGGAACGGCGCCTCGTCGGCGCGGGCTGGCTGGTAGTACGCAATTGAAAGCTCGCGGGTCATTCCCGCGGTGCCCCGGATCGCGTGCAGATACCACGCGGCGGTCTCATCGCAGAGGGTCGCCAGGATCCCCCCGTGAGTCACCCCGGGATAGCCTTCGAGGTCAGCCCGCGGCTGCCATTCGCTGATGACCCGGTCCCCCTCGATCGCAAAACTCAGCTTGAGCCCGACCGGGTTGTGCGGGTCGCACCCGAAGCAGCGGTAGTCAGGGTTGTCGACATAGGGATTTCGTACGGGGCGCGAATCAGCGCTCATGGAGGACTCAGTGCTCATGCCTGACGAGTATACGGCAGCGAATGCGGACTGCCAACCGCGAGAAGCGTCGCCGGCCGACCGACCGGCTTCAGATCATCGAAAGCGAGATGCGCTTCCGCGCCACATCAACCTCAACCACGGTGACGGTGACCGCCGCGCCAATCGAGACCACCTCGTGAGGATCACGCACAAACCGGTCAGCGAGCTTGCTGATATGAACCAGACCGTCCTGGTGCACCCCGATATCAACAAAGGCGCCAAATGCCGCGATGTTGGTTACCACACCGGGGAGCTTCATTCCGGGGGCGAGATCGGTCAGCGCGTGCACATCGGCGAACCGAACCGGCTCAAAGGTGCCCCGCGGATCGCGTCCCGGTTTTTCCAGTTCCGCGATGATGTCGTGCAGGGTGGGAAGACCCACCTCGCCGCCGACGTATCGATCGAGATCGATTCGCCGCCGAACCGCCGTGTCGCGCATCAGATCGTGTACCGTAACCCCAAGGTCATGCGCCATGGCTCGTACCAGAGGGTAGCGTTCCGGGTGCACCGCCCCGGCATCGAGCGGCTCATTTCCATTGCGGATGCGCAGGAAGCCGGCACACTGCTCGAACCCTTTCTGGCCGAGCCCCGGCACCGAATGCAGCTCCTCGCGACTTCCGAACCCTCCGCGCGCACCGCGGGCCAGCACAATGGAACGGGCAAGCCTGGGCCCGACCCCGGAGACATAGGCGAGAAGCGGCCACCCTGCACTGTTCAGATCCACCCCTACCCGGTTCACGCAGGAGATCACCACCTCGTCGAGTGCCTTTTTCAGCAGCTTCTGATCGACGTCGTGCTGATACTGTCCCACGCCGATTGACTTGGGATCGATCTTCACCAGCTCCGAGAGAGGATCCGCGAGGCGCCGGCCGATTGAGATCGCCCCTCGCACCGTCACGTCGTGGTCGGGAAACTCTTCGCGAGCAAGATCGGACGCCGAATAGACCGAAGCACCGCTCTCACTCACCGGTACCAC
>SLTF01000089.1 GCA_007130025.1 Spirochaetales bacterium
CTGCGTACGCCCCGTACGTCCGGCGCCCTGCGGTGCGGGATGGCGGGGCGCTTCGCGTATGTGATCCATAAGGAACGCCGATGAGTCCCAGCGGGCAGACCCACCAAGCCGGACGAAATACGACTGCGAATCACGCATACGACTCAGACCGATTCAGCGTCGCCGCGTTTCTCGCCGGGTGACGACGCCTGCGCCGAGGGCTCGTTTCCATCGGTCGAGCACGGTCAACGCCTCCACGGGTGTCATCGCGTTGACATCGAGCGACTCAATTTCTTTGAGTATCAGCTCCGCCGAACGGAACAGCTCACCCTGTTCCGCATCACCGGGAGTCTGGCCCGTGTTGCGCCCCTCATCCGTCGCCCCCCCACCCGCGGTTGCCTGGACAGGCAGCATCAGGAACAGAGCTTGAGCCCGTCGAACCACCGCCGGCGGAAGGCCCGCCAACTCCGCAACGTGTATGCCGTAGGAGCTGCTCGACGGTCCCGAGACCACTTTTCTCAGGAAGACGATTCGATTCCCGTCTTCGGCAACCGACATCGAAAGATTCTGCAGATTCTCTCCGTTCAACTGCGTCAACTCGTGATAGTGAGTGGCAAAGAGCGTCCGCGCACAAACCCGTTGCAGAAGTTCTTCACAAACGGCCCACGCAATCGCGAGACCATCCTGTGTACCGGTACCGCGCCCCACTTCATCCATGATCACGAGACTTCGCGCGGTGGCGTTTCGCAGGATGTTGGCCGTTTCAGACATCTCAACCAGGAAGGTTGACTGCCCCCGGGCGATATTGTCCGACGCACCCACTCGACAGAAGATCCGGTCACACACTCCAATGACGGCGTCATCGGCCGGAACAAAGCTCCCAATCTGGGCCATGAGCGCAATCAGGGCGTTCTGCCGGAGGAAGGTTGACTTCCCCGCCATGTTCGGACCGGTGATCAGTGCAAACCGGTTTCTGTTCAAGTCGAGGTTGTTCGCAACGAACCCACCGGGTGATCCAAACCGCTCCACAACCGGGTGTCGCCCCCCGGTGATGCGGATCCCGGTACCCTCGTTCAAGACCGGACGTACGTATCCGTTTCTTGTAGCCGCCCATGCGAAGGACTGGAGACAGTCCACCTCGGCAAGGCGGCCCGCCACCGTAAGAAGCCGCTCCATTCTCCCGGCAATCTGCGCCCGAACCGCCAGAAAGATCTCCCGCTCGAGATCAATCATCTTCTCTGAGGCGCTGTTGAGATCGGATTCGATATCTCCCAACGCTTCGGTCGTGAACCGCTCCGCCTGAGCCATCGATTGACGGCGAATAAAATGCCCCGGGACCCTGCCGGCGTGCGTTCGGCTTACCTCAAAGAAGTATCCTATCACGCGGTTATGCCGAAGCTTCAATGCCGAAATCCCGCTCTTCTGCTTTTCGGTTTCCAGATACTTTGCCAGCACCGTGCGACTGCCGTCGCGCACGGTGCGCAATCTGTCGAGTTCATCGTCGTAGCCTGGACGAATCAGGTTTCCCTCGGTCAGCACCACCGAGGGGTTATCCTCAATTGCGCGTGAGAGGAGTTCGACCACCTCGCCAACCACCGCGGTTGTCTCCCCATCCGTGGTGATTCCGTGTTCGCTCCAGAACCAGCCGGCCAGGGTCTCCTGGATCTGCAGGGCCCGTTCAAGGGTGGAGCTGACTGCAACCAGATCCTTCGCGTGAGCCCGGTCCAGTGCGATGCGAGCCGCAAGACGCTCGAGATCGAGAATCCCGTCCAGCTCGTCGCGAAGCCGATTGAGCATGATCTGGTTCCGATAGAGGCGATCGACGCGATCGAGTCGCGCGTCGATGACCGCAACGTCACGCAGCGGCGAAAGGAGCCACCGCCTCAGGAGACGGGCCCCCATGGCGGTTCTGGTTGAGTCGAGAACCGACAAGAGCGAAAACCGCCGACCCTGTTCGTGCATGCTTTGCACGAGTTCGAGGTTCTTCTGCGTGGTCTCATCCAGGATCACCACCTGCTCATCCCGGTGGACCGCAATGGAGGTTACGTGCCGCAGAAGACCACGGGCGGTATCCGACACGTAGGAGAGCAGCACGTCGACGCAGAAGAGTTCGCGGTCGCTGACGCCAAATCCGTCGAGGGTGCTCACACCAAAGAGATGCAGTAACCTCCGACGTCCTGCGTCGGAGTCGAAGCTCCAATCGGGATATCGGTTCACCACCACCGACTCGTGCTGCTCGATCACCGCCCGAACATCGCTCTGTTCCTCCAGCAACGATTCCTGAACGAGAATCTCTCGCGGTCCAAGCCGGCTCAGTTCGGTGCGGATGAAGTCCGCCGCTTCCTCGTGCGCCGCCGATGAGACGCAGAACTCTCCGGTTGAGAGATCGAGATACGCCTCCAGCAGAAGCTCGCGATCTCGCGCGAACGCAACGAGGTAGTTGTTGGAGCCGGCCTCGAGGTAGTCTTCGTCGACCACCGTCCCCGGGGTGATCACTTCGACCACTTCGCGCTCAGCAATACCTTTGCCGTCATCGGAAAGCCGCAGTTGTTCGCAGACGGCGATTTTCTTCCCTGCGCGCAGCAGACGTCCGATGTAACCGTGAGCAGCGTGATAGGGAATGCCGCACATCGCGACACCGTTTCGGGACGTCAGCGTCAGCCCGAGAATACGCGACGCTTCGTGGGCGTCGGACTTGAACATTTCGTAGAAGTCTCCCAGGCGGAAGAACAGTATCGCATCCTGATGTTCCGCTTTGATGCGCGCGTACTGGCGCATCATGGGAGTGAGGTCGGACATTTCCTATCGCGTAATCGTTCGCAACCGCGCCAGCACCTGGTCGCTGATGTCAATTGCCGAACTCCACCACTGCAGCCCTTCGGTGTCGGTGCGTAACACCAGCGTGTACCCTCCGCTCTCCGCCACAAACTGAATGGCTTGCTGGAGCCGGTTGAGAAAGTCATCGGAGAGCAGGCGTGCCTGTCGCGCCTCAAGTTGCGCTCGGCGCCGCCGTGCAAGATCCTCGATGAAGCGTTCCTTTTCGGTGACCTGGGTCTGAAGCCGATCGGCGGTGACGCGGTTGTTCTGGTCGAGAGCGGTGTTAAATCGCTGGCGCAGGGTCTCGAGTTCCCGCACGTGCGAATCGATTTCATCCTGGTACTCACGACGGAGCCGCTCGAGCTCCCGCACCTCTTGCGAATCGCGATAAAAACTGTTGTAGATGCGATCGATATTGATGATCCCAACCGTCGTGAGTTGCTCGGCTCCCGCCAACGTTGCTACCGTCAGCAGTACGCCAAGCAGTATCGGTGCTCTTCTGTTCATTCCTCGCTATCCCCTGTTCCCGTCATCCGTTCTTGCGTTCATTCCATCGTCAGAACAGCTCTGTTCCAATCGAGAAGACGAAGTCCCAGCCACGCCCCTCCCGGTTGTTCCGATTGAAGAGGCTTCCGGTCTGCCACTCCACGTTCCCATTGTTGTCGACCAGGAATCGTCGCGTGAAGTAGAGGCGAATCGGAAACTGCGGTATCACGAACCGCAGCCCTGCGCCAAGGCTGAAGCGCATGTTCTCAATGCCGAGCTGGCCGATGTCGGAGCGTTCTTCGTAGAGCGCCGTTGCCTCGAGGAACTGATCAAACCAGATCACCTGTTCGGCCAGCGGCATCCGCAGCTCGATCCAGTTGTTCCACAGCGCTTTTCCATCCAGCTCCCGCGGCCATCCGCGGGCCGTGAACATACCGTCAATGAAGAGCAGGTCGGTGGTACCGGTTCGGGCTATCAGGTTTCGCTCACCGCGAACGAAGTTGTCCGGATTCCGTTGGTCGTCGGCAACCCAGAACTGCGGAAAGACGAGCGAAAGACTGGTGTGGAGACCGAGGATGCCCTTCCAGCTCCAGTTGTCACTGACGCGCCAGTCCCAGAGCGTGAAGTACTGTTCCGCGCGCGAATCCGTCCGAATAAAGTGCCGGGTTCCAAAGAGAAATCCCCCGGTAAACGATACGCCCTGACTCAGGAGGTACCCGCGAGACGGGTTGAAGATCAGATCGCGGTTGTCCAGCGACGTGGTAATGCCCCACCGGTTGACAAAGAGCCAGCGATCGAGGTTGTTGCGCACGTTGGAGTCCAACGGACGAAACTCTTCGGGATCGTAGGTGAGAAACTCGATACCGGTCCGCAACGATGTACCCACGTTGACCCGACCAAAGGGAAAGAGCCAGCGGTACCCCGTGTTTGCGCCAATGGAGATATTCCATTCGGTGTACTCCATCAGGAACTCATCGGGAATGGCCGCGATCGTTCCACCGGCATCGAGAAACTCGTCCTCGCTGATAAAGGGGTCAGGAACGTTATTGAAGTCTTCGTCTCGCAGCACGTTGCGACGCAGATTCCGTTCCAGAATGAGGCTCATACCCCCCGACCAACGCCGGTCAAAAAGCCAGCGCTCCAGAAAGTTAAACGACAGCCGCTGGTTGATCGGCGACGCGATGATCTCTGCGCCAATGGTCTGCCCACGCCCAAGAAAGTTCCGGTCCTGCCACGCGATCTGGGCAGAGACCGGGAAGTCGGCGCTGCCGCCAAAGGCAACCCCAAACGTGATGTCGGCGGTGCTCCCCTCCTCCACGTTGATGATGAGGTCCATCAGGCCCTCTTCGCTGCCGGGAGGAGTCTCGGGCACGATGTTGTTGAAGTACTGGAGGTTGGCCAGCCCCTGCATGCCCTGCCGAATCCGCGTGGCGCTGAAGATGTCGCCCACGCCGAGGGGGATCTCGCGAAGAATCACGTGATCGGCGGTTTTTTCGTTTCCGCGGATCACGATGTTCTCGATATGGGCGCGGTTGCGCTCCACGATGTTTACCACGTACGAAATGGTGTTGATCGTGTCGTCGCGCAGTACGTCGCGAGTGATCGAGTTGAAGATGTAGCCGTTTTCAAAATAGAGATCAGCGATCCGCTGAAAGTCTGCATCGAGCCGGGTCTGGTTGTGTACCTGCCCCGGCTGCATCCGTACGCGCTGTTGAAGTTGATCATCTACGAAGATCGAATTCCCCCGGAACTCGATGCCGCCAAAGGTAAACTGCAATCCCTCTTCAACGAAGATGGTAAGCGTCAGAAAGGTGCGGCCGGCTTCTTCATCGCGCTCTACTTCCCGGACGATATCAAGAACCCGCGCGTCAACGAATCCGCGCTCCTGGTAGAACCGCTCAATCGCCCTTCGGTCTGCCTCGAGAGTGGCCTCCTGGAATACTCCCCGGTTAAACAGCGACTGAGCCTTGGTGTCCATGACGCCACGCAAAGTCCCCGCCGACGCAAAACTGTTTCCTGAGAACAGAATTTCGCGAACCGTAACCCGTGAACCCTCGGTGACGTTGAATACCACCCGGCGATCGGGTGAATCGGAGATCTCTTCAACCACCGCTTGCACCGTCACGTCAGGGAATCCGCGCTCGAAATAGGCGGCTCGGATCGCCTGTTCATCAACGCGCAGCCGCGCCTGAGTAATGACGTCGCCCGGTTTAAGCAGAATGACATCCTGCAGCTGTCCGGCGCGGACGTTGCGATTGCCCGAAAAGCGCACCTCGAGTACCACCGGTCGCTCGGTCACGGTGAACTGGAGAATCACCCCCGTTCGCTGCGCGTCTGAGGGAATGGCTTCCGGGATCAGCGACTCGAAACTGTCGAGCGCAAAGAGCCTGCGTTGCAGATCGAGAAAGGTAGCGTCGGTGAAGGGCCTGCCGATAAACGGATCAATAATACCCTGGAGTTCGCTCTGGGCTACGTTTCGTAACCCGACAAACCGAACCGCAGTAATGGGGCGGTCCTGGTACCATTCGTCGTCTTCGACCGACTGAGCCGACACGAGAAGTGGAAAACAGAGAACGATCGCGCCGGCAATCAGCAGGCGTTTCAGCATAGTGGCTCCTTTCGGTTGCTGCATAATAATCCTACCGTGGCGTTTCAGTACGAGAAACCCCACGAGAAGGTGAAGGTGGTATCAGTAAGGAAGAGATTCTGCGGATTCTGCGGCAGCATCCGCCATTGTAACAGAAAAAACGGCGTCTGGAACTCGAGTCCGATCTCTGTATCAACGTCCACCCCTCCAATAGACTGTACTTCGGATTCCAGAGGATTTCTTGCCCTCATCTGAAAGAGCAGCTCAAGGAACAGAGAAGACCCCAAGTATTTGCCCAGGAAAACCGTCGTGTTATCGAAATACTTTCCAAGAGAAGGTGACGTATTGTCAAGGGGGTCATCCTGATCGCGCGGCTCGTCGAGGGCGCGAAGCACCAGATTCTGGAAAAACTGCGTCCGCACCGAGAAAAGATCGAGCCCCAACGCATCGCGGATACCACTCTCCACGCGATTCATGATGCCAAGCGGCGTAACAAGCTCGGTAGTGGCGAGCATGGCGGTAGACAGGTTTACGACGTCTTCAGCGGTGCCGGTGATCAGCCCCCCACCGATGAGTGCGATAATCTCGGAATCGGTCATCGTGGGCGACGACTCAAACCGGGGTGAAAACTCGCTCAAGCGACTCCCGTCGGCAATCAGATAGATCCTGACGGGCCCCCGCGAGCCTACCTCCCGCAACTCGGCTCGTGCGCTGAGCCGCGGATCAAACTGCTCTTCGGTTTCGTCAAAGACAATGGTGCCTTCGCGAATATAGAAGCTGCGATCGAAGTAGTAGATCTCTCCACCCTGTATTCCCACGTCTCCGCGCAGGCGAAAGGTGCCCGAGTCGTCCGAATACTGCAAACGCAATCGCTGGTTGGTCTGAGCAAAGCTGCGAATCACGGGAAAATCACGCGACGGCCAGAGGAACTCGACCCGACGCCCGGTCCGCAGGGTGAGATCGACGTTGGCCATCGACTGCCCGGAGCCTGACGCAATTTCAGCACGCGGGTTGACCGCGAGCGTCGTGGTCCGGGCTTCAATGTCGCCCGTGATGGCGATCAGGCCCGGCCCTCCTTGGATCCGCATACGCCCCACGCCAACTCCGTCGACCACCAGGGTTCCGAATGTGTGCGCAACAGGAACCCCGGTCTCGTTTGTCTCGATGTCCAGCGTAAACTCATCAACGTTCCACCGGTTGAGCACAAAGGCGCCGGTGAGCGCCGCCCGCCCTCGGCCGGCGGCCGTCTCAAACCGAGTCAGCGCAAGCTCTTTTTCCTGAAACACCAGAAACAGTTTCGCCGGGCCGATGGTTGCGGGAACGTACGCTACTCGTGCGTGTACCCCGTCGGCGGTGAGCGTTCCATAGAAGTCCGGATCGTTCAGCGGCCCGATCAAACGCACGCCACCGCTGATTATTCCCGACGAGACCTCGACAACGTCAAAGTTGAGCAGCCCGGGAACCTCATCGATTCGAATCAGCACCTGCGTGACGTTTGCCTCAATCTGTCGGTCACGAATCGAGCCTGCCGCCACAAAACTGATTGGGAGCCGGTTCTGCACCACCGCGCGAAACTGCCCGTTTGACTGCAGCGAAAGCGACATGGCGTTCTGCGGGCCGCCGGATACATCAATGCCGTTCTCGTGTCGTACTATTGAGAATACCCAGTCGCCGTAGTGTTCCGGCAACAGCTCGAGTCCGTCGAGCCTGAGGTTGCCCGCGAAGGGTCCTTCAAGCAGCGACGCGAGCTGGGTCGATCCGTCCGCGCCTACCAGATCCGACCGAAGCCGAAGCGTCCGTGGTCCGGCCCGCGGGCGTGCGGTGTTGCGAATCGTGGCCTGCAGATCGACCGTTGCGTTTTCCATGTCGATGGATCCCCGCCCCGCGGTGATCTGTGTGGTAACAAACTGACCACGAATCGCATCGAACAGGAGCACGCCGTCGCGATAGGAAACTCTGCCGTTGGCGTTGAACGCATCGTTGTTCAGCGCGGCTTCCACCACCTGGAAGTCCATGGTCAGCCACGGATTGGCAATCGGTCCGTCGATGGTTACGATGCCGTTCACCGATCCGCGGATCCCCGCTACCCGCGTACGCGCAAGTGGCGTTCTTTCCACCACCAGCGCGGCGGTCAGCTCGCCCGCATCGAGTATTCCCTGAACCTCGTACCGTTCTCCCGTTCCGTCGGCCGAAAGAACCATCTCCAGTGAAATCGGCCCGGCCCCATCGATCCGATACGAAACCGTTCCGCTGCCGCTCACAACCGAGACATCATCCGAGATGGTCACCGAATCCAGCGTGGCGCCGTTGGGTCCCATTCGGCCGGCAAAGGAGAGATCTCCGATCCGCTCGCCCACGGAAATTCCGTTGACCGAAACATTACGAACATGAGCGTTCCAATCCGACGGATTGCGAAACATGCCGCCCATATCTACGGTTACCGTGGTCCCATTCACGGAAAACGGCACCGGGATATTCTGTCCGCGGACCACAAACACCGCTTCACCGGACCGGGTCAGATGCACGTGACCGTCGAGACCATGACTGCCGGAAAACACAACGGTTCGGTCCCGGTCAACGAGGCCGCTCAGCTCGTAGGTGCGATGACCGTCGAAGATGTCGGCTGAGAAATCGACACTTCCGCGGCGGCCGACCGACGCGGAGAACCCCGCTTGCAGGAGGTAGTCGTCCCACCCGAGAAGGGCATCGCGCACGGAGATCTCACCGTCCTCGGCAAATAGCGCAAATGCCGCAAACCGCTCTTCGCGATCCTCATCGAACACCGAAACAAAGGGCGCTTCCACGGAGAGTCCATCGGGCCTGATGCGAAGCGAAACGCGAGTATCAAGAATGAGGCTCTCGGGAACTCGCCGGGCGATATCGGCAGGAACCGCGGGCAGCAGGTCCGCCGCAATCGAAAGCGGCTGCTTCAGTCGCGCGCGGCGGAACTCCGCTGTCGCATCGAGCGAGGTGCCGTTGGTCAGGTTGCCGACAAGAGAAATTCGTCCCGCCTGCTCCTCGTCCAGAAACGCCGTCATGAGAAACGTCCCATCGCCGCCAGGTGGACCGGTTGTGAACGCGACGTCGTAGAAGCGGGA
>SLTF01000037.1 GCA_007130025.1 Spirochaetales bacterium
CGCACCGCGACGCGGGAATCCGCGACTTCTGGATCGAGCACGGCCGTCGTTGTCGCACCGTAGCCGCGCACATCGGCCGCGAACTCGGCTCGGCGTGTCGCGATAACTTCTGGATTCCCGACGGATGGAAGGATCAACCGGCGGACCGGCTTGAGCACCGTGCTCTCCTGGTGGACGCGCTCGACCGCGTCTTTGCCGAGAAGCTCGACCCGGCCCACACCCTGGACGCGGTGGAAAGCAAGCTCTTCGGCATTGGATCGGAGACCTACGTGGTGGGGTCGCACGAGTTCTACCTCGCGTACGCCCTGTCCCGAAACGTGGTGCTGACGCTGGATGCCGGGCACTACCATCCAACCGAATCCGTGGCGGAGAAGATCAGCGCCCTGCTTCCCTTCGTTCCTCGGCTGCTGCTTCACGTGAGTCGACCGGTGCGGTGGGACAGCGATCACGTGGTGCTCTTTGACGACGAGACCCGCGCCATCATGCGCGAGATCGCCCGTCCCAACGCATGGGACCGGGTCGACATAGCCCTTGATTTTTTTGACGCCAGCATCAACCGGATTGCCGCCTGGGTCATCGGAACCCGTGCGACAATGAAGGCAATACTGGCGGCACTCCTGGAACCGCGGGAGCAGCTGCTGGCAGCCGAGCGCGAGGAGAGACTCGCTGACCGTCTCGGTCTGCTTGAGGAAGCGAAGCTGCTGCCGATGGGCGCGGTGTGGGACGAATTCTGCCGCCGAAGCGATACGCCGGGCGGCGCCGGCTGGATGCGCGAGGTTGCCGCGTACGAGCGCGCCGTCCTCGCGAAGCGGACGTGAAGAATGAACACGAGGAGCCGATGAGCGAGAGCCAATATATTCTGGAAATGCGGGACATCACCAAGACCTTTCCCGGCGTTCGCGCCCTCGACGGGGTGCGCTTTGACCTGAAGCCGGGAGAGATCCACGGTCTCATGGGTGAGAACGGTGCCGGCAAGTCCACCTTCATCAAGATCATCACCGGGGTACACAGTCCCGATGCGGGCGAGCTGCTCATCAACGGGCAACCGATGGAGTTCAAGCGACCGCTGGACGCGCAGAAGGTTGGCGTCGCCGCCATCTATCAGCACGTCACCTGCTATCCCGATCTCAATGTGGCCGAAAACATCTTCATGGGCCACGAGAAGGTGACCGGTCCCACGCGCCGCATCGACTGGAAGAGCATGCACGCCGAGGCCCAGGCCCTGCTCAATCAGCTGGACGCCAACTTCAGCTCCACCGAGCGCATGGGTGCGCTTTCGGTTGCGCGGCAGCAGATCGTCGAGATCGCCAAGGCGCTCTCGTTCAACGCACGCATTGTCATCATGGACGAACCCACGGCGGCCCTCACCCAGCACGAGAGTGAAGAGCTCTACCGCATCACCGACGGGCTTCGCGAGAAGGGCGTCGCGGTGATCTTCATCTCGCACCGTCTGGAGGATATCCGACGGCTTGCCGACCGGGTGACGGTCTTCCGCGACGGCAAGTACATCGGCTGCTGGCCGGTGGAGGAGATCACCCAGGACAAACTGATTGTGGCCATGGTCGGGCGCGAGATCTCGCAGATGTTCCCCAAGCGGGTCATCAACATCGGCGATGAAGTGCTGCGCGTGGAGAACCTCAGCCGCGTCGGGTTCTTCCGGGACGTGTCGTTTGACCTGCGGAAAGGCGAGATCCTCGCCCTCACCGGGCTGGTGGGTGCGGGCCGCACCGAGGTGTGTGAGGCAATTTACGGCGTGGAGCCGTCGGATGGTGGCCGCATTGTTCTGGAAGGGAAGGAAGTCCGGGTAGGGAATCCGCTGGACGCCCTGCGGGTTGGTATCGGCTGCCTGCCCGAGGACCGGCAGAAGCAGGGACTGGTTCTGCCGTGGGAGATCGGCAAGAACATCACCCTGCCGTCGCTTCGCACCTTCTCGCGCTTCACGTGGCTCAACGAGCAACAGGAACACGAGGCCGCGGGCCGCCTCGCGCAGAAGCTGAGCGTCAAGGCTCGTTCCATTTTCACGAAGGTCTTCGCCTTGTCCGGGGGCAACCAGCAGAAGGTGGTAGTGGCCAAGATACTCAGTCGATCGCTGAAGGTGATCATCCTGGATGAGCCAACCAAGGGTGTAGACGTGGGCGCGAAGGCCGCCATCTACGAAATCATCGGCGACCTCGCCGAACAGGGGTACGGCATTATTCTTGTTTCGTCGGAGATGCCCGAGGTTCTGGGTATGAGCGATCGCATTGTGGTGATGAAAGAGGGACGGGTAACCGCCCGTCTGGTAACCAGCGAGACCACGCAGGAAGAGATCCTCAACGCCGCGATGGTCGTTGAGACCGAGCAGGCCGCCGCGCAGGCGGAGCTTCAGGTGGTGGGCGACGCGCCGTCCGAAACGGAGGGAGCCCGATGAACACTGGACTCAAGAAGCGATTTGGCAACGCGGAGCGGCTTCGCGAGCTTGGACTGCTGCTCTTCATCCTGGTGCTCGGCGCCGCCATCCAGCTGCGCAATCCCGCCTTCCTGCGGGTGAGCAATCTGATGTCGCTCTTCACCAACACCAGCATTCTCGCGATTCTGGCCGTGGGAATGATGATGGTGCTGCTCACCCGCGGTATCGACCTCTCAATCGGAGCGACTATCGCCTTCTCTGGAATGGTGACGGCGATGACCGTTGCGCGGTTCCCACAGATGCATCCCGCCCTTGCGATTGCTCAGGGCACCGCAATCGGAACGGTGGTTGGCATGGTCATCGGGGTGCTGGTTGCGAAGTTCGACGTACTGCCGATCATCGCCACCCTTGGCATGATGAACATCGTTCGCGGAATGACCTTCGTGGTCTCCGGCGGCCGCTGGGTAAGCTCCTACCAGATGCCCAACAGCTTCAAGGCAATCGCAACGGGGCGAACTTTCGGCCTGAACAACCTGATTGTGATCGCGATTGCGGTCTACATCGTGGCCTTCTACTTCATGAACCACACGCGAACCGGCCGTCGCATCTACGCGGTTGGGTCCAACCCGTCCGCGGCCGAGGTGTCGGGGATTCCGCGTCGGCGCCTGATTTTTCTGGTCTATACCATCATGGGCGGGCTCGCGGGGCTGGCCGGCGTGCTCTGGGTTGCGCGGTTTGCCTCGGCCCAGGGAGACACCGCCATGGGGTACGAGCTGCAGGTGATTGCGGCCTGCATCCTGGGCGGGGTGAGCATCCTCGGTGGCGTGGGAAAGATCTCGGGACTCATCCTGGGCACGGTGCTCTTTGGCATTCTTGCCAACGCGTTGCCGCTGGTGGACGTATCGCCGTTCTGGCAGCTCGGGATCCAGGGGGCAACGGTGCTGGTGGCCGTCATGGCCAATGCGATGGTGTTGAGAAATACGGAGCGCAGCGCGCTGCGTCGCCGGGCAGTATAGGCAGGAGCGATGATGGAAGACACAAAGGCACCGGAGATAGCGATCAGCGCTCAGCGGCAGTGGAGCTGGAAGGAGTTCTTCTTCCAGTGGGAATGGCTGCTGGTCGTGGTGCTTCTGATGGTGATTGGGGTCAACACCTGGCTCTCTCCCTTCTTTCTTTCGCTGGATACCTTCATCCGAACACCGGCGACCTTTCTGGACAAGTCGTTCATCGTCTTTCCCATGATGATGGTGATCATCCTCGGAAAGATCGACGTCTCGGTAGGCTCCACCGTTGCCCTGTCGGCGGTGGTCATGGCCACGTCCTACAACGCGGGCGTTCCCATGCCAGTGGCGATGCTCATCTGCCTGCTGGTTGGTACCACCTGCGGTGCAATCAACGGGGTGCTCATCGCCAAGTTCAAGGAGCTCTCCTTCGTTATCGTGACCATCTCCACGATGATGATCTACCGCGGGATTGCCTTCATCATCCTGGAGAACCGGGCCTCCGGGGGCTTTCCCGGCTGGTACGCGTTTCTCGGGTGGGGTGAAGTGGCAGGGATTCCGGTCATGATGCTCGCCTTCATCGCCGTGGCGGTGATCTACGGTCTGCTCCTGCATCGCACCAGCTTTGGCCGAGTGGTTTTTGGCATGGGTAACAACGCCACCGCCTGCCGTTACTCAGGCGTCGACACCGATCGGGTGACCATGACCGTCTTCACCCTCGCGGGACTCATGGCCGCGATTACCGCGCTCTTCCTGACCTCGCGCATGGGCAGTACCCGGCCCAACGTCGCGATGGGGTACGAACTCGAGGTCATTGCGATGGTGGTGCTTGGTGGCGTGAGTACCAACGGCGGAATGGGCCGGATCGCAGGACCGATCCTGGCGATATTCATCGTCGGTTTTTTGAGCTTCGGGATGGGGCTCGCCAACCTGCAAGCGCCCGTGGTGCTGGTGGTGATCGGCTTGCTGCTGATCGTCTCGGTACTCGCGCTGCGGGTTCGATTCACCGTGAAGAAGAAAAAACCGGTCGTGTAGCGTTGCTGCCAAAGCCGGTGAAGAACAGTAGGAGGTCTAGTATGAAACGAGGTATCGTACTCGCGCTGATCGTCATCATGGCGGTTGCACCAATCGTTACCGTGTTTGCCCGCGGGGCGCAGGAATCGGGTGTCCAGCGACACGCGTTCATCTTCAAGAACACCGGGAACCCGTACGGTGACAAGCAGATGGAAGGTTTTGAGGACGGCATCCGCGCCCAGGGATTCGAGGCAATTCTGCGCGCTCCCGACCAGCCAACCGCCGAGGCGCAGATTCAGATCATCGAGCAGCTGATCGCGCAGCGGGTTGCATCGATCAGCATCACGGGGAACGACTTTGACGCCCTGCAGCCGGTGCTCACCCGGGCACGCAACCAGGGCATCGCCGTGTTGTCGGCCGACTCCGCGGTCAATCCCGCGAGCCGCATCACCCACATCAACCAGGCGGACTCCGAGATGATCGGCCGCACGCTGATCCAGGCGGCCTACGACATGGCCGACGGCAGAGGTGACATCGCCGTTCTCTCGGCCACCAGCACCGCGTCGAACCAGAACCTCTGGATCGAGTGGATGCAGCGTGAGCTGGCGGAGAACGCCTCCAAGTACGCCAACTTGAACCTGGTGCGGATCGCCTACGGCGACGACCTTCGCGACAAGTCGGTATCGGAAACCGAGGGACTGCTGCAGAGCTTCCCCAACCTTCGCGTCATCATTGCGCCGACCACCGTTGGTATCGCCGCCGCCGGGCGGGTGATCACCGATCGCGGGCTCATTGGTCAGGTCAAGGTGACCGGTCTGGGACTCCCCTCGGAAATGGCTGAGTACATCGAGAACGGCGCCACGCCCTGGATGTATCTCTGGAACCCGATCGACGTTGGCTACCTCACCGCGTACGCCGCCGTAGCCGCGGTTGAAGGCAGACTCACCGGAGCGGTGGGCGAGACCTTCAGCGCAGGGCGTCTGGGCAACTTCGAGGTGGTGCAGGCCGGTGACGGCGGAACCGAGGTATTGCTCGGAGCCCCGTTCCGCTTCGATCCGTCCAACATCGCCGAGTGGAAGACGGTCTACTGATCGTAAGTTGGTAAACGGTGAGTGCGCGTCGGGAACGGCCGCGCTCACCGTCACGACGGAAAGGGTCACCCGAACGAAGGGTGGCCCTTTTTCATGCTGTTTTGCTCGGTTTTCTGGTATAATGACGCTGCTATGTCCGCAACTGCGCAGACTCAGGCGGTGGTGCCGACCATCAACGGCGCCTACCGGTTCCTGATCATCGACGACGAACCAATCGTCCGCGAAGGAATCTCCGAGATCATCGACTGGCACTCTCACGGGTTTGAGCTGGTGGGCGCGTGTCGCGACGGCCGCGAAGGGATCCGCGCGATTGAAGAGCTGCTCCCCGACGTTGTTCTCACCGATATCTGCATGCCGTTTGTGGACGGCCTTCAACTCGCCGCGTGGGTGGCGGAGCAGTATCCCGCCGTGAAGACCATTCTCCTCACCGGGTACGACGACTTCGAGTACGCGCAGGAGGCGGTCAAGCTTCGGGTAACCGACTTCCTCCTCAAGCCGATCACGGCGGACGAGCTGCGCGAAATGCTGGAGAAGATCCGCCGTGAGCTTGACATCGAGCGCAGTCAGGAGCGCCGCCTGAAGCTTCTGCAGCAGCAGGTGCACGAGAGTCTCCCCCTGCTGCGCGAGCGGTTCCTGAACCGCCTGGTGCGAGCCGAGCTCCACCCGTCCGAGGTCCAGCGGCGGCTCGATTTTCTGGAGCTTGTGCTTCCGGGGCCCGCGTATCTGGCGCTCATCTGCGATCTCGACGGCTCAGAAGACCCAGAGCAGCTTCTCGGCCTTGCCGTGCAGAACATTGTCACCCAGGTGGCTACCGGCTTTCCCGGCGCGGTGGCGTTTTCTACCCCTGGTGAGCAGTCCGTTGTGGTACTCTCCGCCGGCGACGAAGCGGCGACGCTCTCGCGCGGTCTGGAATGCGCGGAGCTGATTGCCGAGCGGGTCAGCCGGGAGCTTGCGCGCACCGTCTCGATTGGGGTTGGTGAACCAGGGTCAGGATTTGCGGCGGTGCCGGCGTCGTACGCCCAGGCGACCACCGCACTGGAGCAGCGGCTGGTGCGCGGCCCGGCGCAGATCATCACCGCGGAACAACTGGGCGCGCCACTGCGTCCCTCCGTTCAGTCACCGGACAGCGACGCGCGCGTCGCCTACGTACGCGCGGTGAAAACGGCCGATCGCGTCGCGGCCGCGGCAGCACTCGATGCCGTAGTGGGGGCGCTCCGGCGAAGCGACGCCGATACCGAAACGCGATATCTGACCATGCAGCGGCTGCTCGCCGATGCGCTTTCCGGTCTTGAAACGCTTGGACTCGATGCACTGGGGTTCGATCCGCTTGGGCTCGATGGGAGCGCCCCCGATGGGGGCCAGGGGAACCCCTTCGTGGCCATCGCGCGCATGAAGACCCTCGACGAGATCCAGGAGTGGTTCCGCCGCTTCCAGGAGCGGGCATGGACGGTCTTGAACCAGCGCCAGCGCAGCCACTCGCACGCCAAGGCAGAGGCTGCCGAAGAATACATCCGCGCCAACGCCCACCGACCCGATCTCTCGCTCTCAGCCGTGTGTGGCGCACTCTCGGTGAGCAAGAGCTATTTCAGCCCTCTGTTCAAAGAGCATACCGGCAAAACCTTTGTGGAATACCTGACCGACCTGCGCGTCGAGCGGGCCAAGGAGCTTCTGTTGCGTGACCCGCTGAAGAGCTACGAGGTCGCAGAGCGGGTTGGGTTCCGGGACGCGCACTACTTCTCGCTCACCTTCAAAAAGACCACCGGGGTGAGCCCAACCGAGTTCCGCGAATTGGCGAGGCAGAAATCGTGAAGGCGGTACCTGCCGGCACCCGACGCAGCCGAATCCAGACTACCATCGCCCTCGCGTTTGGCGCAATTGTGCTGGGCACCGCTATTCTTATGGGGATTCTCTCCTACTCGTTTACCGAGGAAGCGGTCCAGCGGACTTCGCGTGACTACACCGAGCAGCTGGTTGCGCAGGTGCAGACCAATATCGATTCCTACATCACCCACATGCAGAACATCGCCGAAGTGGTGCAACTGAACGAGCAGGTGCAGGCCTATCTGGGCGGTTCTTCGGATGGTCTTTCGCCGCAGCAACGGGCGCAGGTGCGGGCGCGCATCACCTCGTTTCTCAACACCATTTCCCGAACGCGAGACGACATCTCGCTCATCCTCATCGTGGGCAACGGTGGAGAGGTGCTCACTCACGATGAAGCCATTGCGCTGAACCCCGCCGCGGCCATCACCGATCAGCGCTGGTACCGCGCCGCCCGCGACCAGAGCGGCCGGCCGGCGGTATCGCCGTCGCACGTTCAGAATATCGTAGCCGGCGAGTTTCGCTGGGTGATCACCCTCAGTCGCACCATCAACAATCCCGACACCGGCGTCGAGTACGGGGTCATGCTGGTGGATCTCAACTTCTCCGTGATCAACGAGCTCGTCAGCCGGATTGGACTGGGGAAGAGGGGATATCTGTTCATTGTTGATCCCGAAGGCCGAATCGTCTACCACCCTCGGCAGGAGCTGATCTACTCAAACCTGGAGCGGGAGCATATCGATCTGGTGCTGCAGCACGCCGGGGGCTCGTTTGAGGTTGGCGACACGCGTGGAGTGCGCATCTACAGCGTGAGCATCTCGCCCAACACCGGCTGGCGCGTTGTGGGGGTGAACTACGCCGCCGAGATGGTGCGCAACCGCGATACCATCGCCCGCTACTACGTCTTTGGCACCCTGCTCTGCGTGGTGCTTGCGCTGGTGATGTCGGTCCTGGTGTCCCATCGGCTCTCGCGGCCCATCCTGCGGCTGCGCAGCTCAATGCAGGCGGTCGAGCGTGGTGACTTCGACATCGCGGTTGACGTTTCGAGCCGCAACGAAATAGGCGACCTGGCCCGCGACTTCACCATCATGGTGGCGCAGATCAAGGAGCTGATGCGCCGCAACGCCGACGAGCAGGAGCAGAAGCGCAAGAGCGAGCTGATGGCGCTGCAGAATCAGATCACCCCTCACTTTCTCTACAACACGTTGGACTCGGTCATCTGGATGGCCGAAGGCAAGCAGCACGCCAACGTGGTCAAGACCATCTCCGCCCTTGCCCGCATGCTTCGGCTTTCGGTCAGCCGGGGAAGCGAACTGATCAGCATTCGTGATGAGATCGAACACGCCCGAAACTACCTCACCATTCAGAAGATCCGCTACCGCGACAAGCTGGATTTCTCAATTGAGGTTGACGAAGAAATACTGCGGCTTCGAACGCCAAAGGTCATTCTTCAGCCCCTGGTGGAAAACGCAATTTATCATGGCATCAAGAACAAGGAATCCGGAGGGCGGGTCACCGTAATGGGATCGCTCCACGACGGCGAGGTCCTGCTTCGGGTAGAGGACGATGGTGTTGGGATGAGCGGCGAACCGCACGGATCCGTCCCGATCTCGGCGGTGGGCGTTCTCACGCG
>SLTF01000223.1 GCA_007130025.1 Spirochaetales bacterium
ACCGACGATGACGGCTGCCTGGTGGGCACCGCGGAGATCACCCTCGGGGGCTATCACGCCGGCCAGATCCTGGAGGCCGACGCCCTGCCGATCAAACTCGCCGGTATCTCCCACTGTTTCCGCAAAGAGGCGGGCGCCGCCGGACAGTTCTCCAAGGGGCTCTATCGGGTCCACCAGTTCACCAAGGTGGAGATGTTTGTCTACTGTCTGCCGGAACAGTCCGACGAGATCCTCGAGCAGCTTCGTGGCATCGAGGAAGAGATCTTCTCCACGCTCGAGATTCCCTTTCGCGTGGTCGATACCTGCAGCGGCGACCTCGGTGCCCCTGCGTATCGCAAGTACGACCTTGAGGCGTGGATGCCCGGCCGCGGCGAGTCCGGAGACTGGGGTGAGATCACCAGCACCTCCAACTGCACCGACTATCAGGCGCGCCGTCTTGGCGTGCGCTACCGCGACGGGAACAACCGGCGGTTTGTTCACATGCTCAACGGCACCGCCGTAGCGGTCTCGCGTGCGCTCATCGCCCTGCTGGAGAACCATCAGCAGGCCGACGGCTCCATCCGCATCCCTGCGGCTCTGGTGCCCTATGCCGGGTTCGACCGGATCGGGCCACCAGCCTCCGCCGAGTAGGACGGAGCGTGTGGCGCCGCCTGCAGCAGAATCCGCACACGAGCGTCACTCGCCACTGATCATCGCGGAGATCGGCACCGGCCACGGCGGTGATCTGGGGCGCGCCCGCGAGCTGATTGCCGCTGCCTCCGCTGCGGGCGCCGACTGCGCCAAGTTCCAGTGGGTCATTGCCGATGAGATCCTCCACCCCGCCACCGGATCGGTGCGACTGCCGGGAGGGAGTGTTGATCTCTACCAGCGCTTCCGCTCGCTGGAACAGCCGGCGCCGTTTTACGCCCAGCTCAAGCAACTCTGTGCCGACGCGGGGATCTCGTTTCTCTGCACGCCGTTTGGCCCCGCAAGCGCCGCCGGACTGGCAGACATGGGGGTCGAACGCTTCAAGATCGCCTCGCCCGAGCTGAACCATCTGCCCCTGCTGCGACAGGTGGCCAACTTCGGCAAGCCGATGATTCTCTCAACCGGCGTCTCAACCCTTGCCGATATCGAGCGTGCGCTGTCGGTCTGCGCCACGGTTGAGGTGACGCTGCTGCACTGCATCACCGCCTACCCGGCGCGCGAGGAAGAGTATAATCTGGCGGTTATCCCGCACATGGCGGCGCTCTTTGGCGTTCCGGTTGGGATATCGGACCACTCGATGGACCCAATCCTGGTGCCGGCAGTGGCCACTGCGCTCGGAGCTGCCGCCGTCGAGAAGCACATCACCCTCTCCAGAAGCGATCCCGGTCTCGACGATCCCATCGCCCTTACTCCGGACGACTTTGCCGAGATGGTCCGTACGGTTCGCGACGCATCTCAGAATGATTCGTCGAGTCGGAGTGGTGTCGAGTGGGCGGTTGATCGCTACGGTGAGAACCGGGTGACTGCGGTGATGGGCAGCGGGAAGAAGTCGCTCGCACCCGGGGAAGCGGCAAACTACGGCCGCAGCAACCGGTCGATCCGCGCAGTCCGCGACATTGCCGCGGGCGCGGTCATCGAAGCACCCGACGTGGCCGTGTTACGCAGTGAACACAACCTCGAACCGGGCCTGCCCCCGTGGGTGCTCGAGACGGTGGTGGGAAGCCGAACCACCCGCGCCGTTGCAGACGGCGCGGGCATCGCCTGGAGCGATCTCATCCGGCGCGCATGAACTTCCGAAGCACCGCGTGCAGGATGCCCCCGTTGCGGAAGTAATCAACCTCCACGGAGCTGTCGATCCGACAGCGCGTGTCAAACGCCACCTCCGTACCGTCTTCGTTCCTGGCCACAACTCGTACCGTCTGCCCCGGCTTGAGCTGGTCGTCTATGGCGACCGTGAACACTTCGCTGCCGCTCAATCCAAGCGTCTGTGCGCTGTCGCCCGGCCGATACTCCAGCGGCAACACGCCCATTCCCACCAGATTGCTCCGGTGAATCCGCTCGAAGGACTCGGCAATCACCACCCGAATCCCGAGAAGGAAGGCCCCCTTGGCGGCCCAGTCGCGGCTGGAACCCATGCCGTAATCCTTTCCTGCCAGCACGACCGTGGGGGTGCCTGACTTCTTGTACCGCAGCGACGCTTCGAATATATCGATGATGTCGCCGGTGGGATGGTGGCGCGTCCAGCTTCCCTCTGTTCCGGGAGCAAGCAGGTTCCGGAACCGGATGTTGGCAAAGGTTCCTCGGGTCATGACCCGATCGTTGCCACGACGGCTTCCGTACGAGTTGAAATCAGTGATGGAGACGCCCTGCTCGATCAGATACCGTCCCGCGGGGCTCTTGGGATCGATCGCGCCGGCCGGGCTGATGTGGTCGGTGGTGATGCTGTCGCCTGCCATGACGAGGCAGCGCGCCCCACTGATCGGATGAATCGGTTCGACCTCGGGTTTCATGTCGGCAAAGAAGTCGGGTTCCTGGATATAGGTGCTGTTCGCGTCCCAGTTGTAGATCTCGGAACCGGCGAGCTCGATGCGATTCCACTCCGGGTTGGACTCTTCCAGGTTGGAGTAGCTCTCGATGAAGGCGTCGCGGTCGAGCGCCTTCTTCACGTACTCGGCGAGTTCTTCGTCGGAGGGCCAGATGTCCTTCAAGTAGACCGGATTCCCCTTCTGGTCAACGCCGAGGGAGTCGGTTTCGAGGTTGATGTCCATGTTCCCCGCCAGGGCGTAGGCCACAACCAGTGGCGGCGAGGCAAGGAAGTTTGCCTTGGTGTGAGGGTTGATTCGTCCCTCAAAGTTACGGTTTCCCGAAAGCACACCCGCAACCACGAGTTTGGCCTCTTCAACCGCGTGCTGGATTGGCTCGGGCAGAGGACCGGAGTTGCCGATGCAGGTGGTGCACCCGTATCCCACCAGGTAGAACCCAAGTTTTTCCAGATAGGGCATGAGGCCCGCGCGCTGGAGGTATTCGGTGACCACCACCGATCCGGGAGCAAAGCTGGTCTTGATGAAGGGAGCGGTGGAAAGCCCCTTCTCCACCGCTCGTTTGGCCAGAAGCCCGGCGGCCAACAGCACCGAGGGGTTACTGGTGTTTGTGCAGCTGGTGATTGCGGCAATCACCACGTCTCCGTGTTTCAAATCGCCCTGGTCGCCGTTCATCTTCACCGGGGCCGTCGCCGCGAGCTGCGAGGGTTCGAGGGCGAACCCTCGCTCGTCGAGCGACGCGGTGAGGCTCTTCTTCCAGACCTCTTTCACTTTGTTGACCGGAACGCGGTCCTGCGGTCGCTTGGGACCCGCGATACTCGCCTCCACGCTTCCGAGGTCGAGATCGAGAACGGTTTCGAACACGGGGTCCGGCGTTGCATCGGTGCGGAAGACTCCCTGCGCCTCCGCGTAGTCGCGCACCAGGTCGATGAGTTCCTGCGGACGCCCCGTTGAGTAGAGGTAATCGAGTGTCCGCTGATCAATGGGGAAGTAGCCAACCGTTGCGCCGTACTCGGGCGCCATGTTGGAGATGGTCGCGCGATCGGGAACCGTCATCGCAGAGAGCCCCGAGCCGAAGAACTCGACAAACTTGCCCACCACCCCGTGCTTGCGCAGCATCTGGGTAATCGTGAGCACCAGGTCGGTTGCCGTAATCCCGGAGCGCATGCGTCCGGAGAGCCGCACGCCCACCACCGGAGGCGCGAGCATGAAGAGCGGTTGCCCGAGCATGGCCGCCTCGGCCTCGATGCCACCCACGCCCCAGCCGGCGACACCCAGTCCGTTGATCATCGGCGTGTGTGAGTCGGTACCCACAAGCGAGTCAAAGAAGGCGACGTTCTTGCCGTCGATCTGCTGGGTCTGGACGACCTTCCCCAGGTACTCGAGATTCACCTGGTGACAGATTCCGCTCGCCGGTGGGACCACGAAAAAGTTCTTCAATGCGGCCTGTCCCCAGCGGAGGAACTCGTAGCGCTCGCGGTTCCGCTGAAACTCCAGCTCGGCGTTCTGTCGCAGTGCCTGCGAGCTGTTGAAAAAATCCACCTGAACCGAATGATCAATAACAAGGTTAACCATCAACTCGGGGTTGATTCGGTTGGGATCACCCCCCAGGCGCGCCATGGCGCTTCGCATCGCGGCCAGGTCAACTACGCACGGGACCCCGGTGAAGTCCTGCAGCAGCACGCGGGCCGGCTTGAAGGGAACTTCGATATTGGGGGGCGAGGCGGGATCGTAGGTCAAAAAACTGTCGACGTGTTCGCGCAACACCTCCACGCCGTTTTCGTTGCGCAGCACGGACTCCAGAAGAATCTTGATCGAGACCGGATACTTCTCGACCGCGGGGTAGCCCTTTTTTGCCAGCAGGGGAAGATCAACGTAGTGAACCGGGCCGGATGGGGTGCTCAACGATGACAGGACACCAAGCGAATCGATACATTTCTCCGTACTCATGGAACTCTCCTTGTTCAGTCGGCCTTATCATAGTAGTTTCTGAGTGTCGACTTCAACATATGCGCGTGATATAGTAGCCTCGCCGGATAAAAAACCGCACTTTGGCATAACGTACGGAGGACCTTCATTGAGCGGCAACAAGAATCTGGATACTGCGACGCACCAATTGCTTGAAAGTTACCGATTCATGGTGACTTCCCGGGAAATCGACATCATCGAGCAGGATTTCACCGGACGGGGCGAGGCGTTTTTTCACGTCTCGGGCGCCGGCCACGAAGCCACCGCGGTATTGAACCATCATCTCATCCCCGAGGACTGGCTGCACGTTCATTACCGCGACAAGGCGCTGATGCTCGCCCGCGGTATCCCCATCGAAATGTTTTTCCTGGCAACCTTCAGCAAGGATGCCTCACACTCGCGGGGGCGGCAGATGAACGCCCACATGAGCGCGCCCGAGCTCAACGTGCTGAGCCTCGTGGGCCCCGTGGGAAACAGCGCCCTCCAGGCAGCGGGCGTCGGACAGGTGGTGAAGGAGGAGCCAACCAATCCCATCGTGCTCTGCGCCCTCGGCGACGGAATGACGCAGCAGGGCGAGGTACTCGAAGGGATCGCCCACGCCGTGCGAGAGCAGCTTCCGGTGCTCTTTGTGGTCCAGGACAACAGCTTTGCCATCTCCACGGTTACCCGGGGCAAGACCTTCTACAGCACCCCAGACGGGGAAGCCGACCAGTTCTACGGCACCCCGATTACCCGCATCGACGGCCGCGATGCCGCCGCGAGCATGGAGGCGTTTGGCCGCGTGGTGTCCGCCATGCGCACGGATCGCCGCCCGCACATCGTGGTTTTTCAGGTTGACCGTCTCTCCAACCACACCAACGCCGACGATCAGCGCATGTACCGCACCGCCGAGGAGATCGCGTCGGTCCAGGCCGCCGGCGATCCGATTATCAGACTGAAACAGTATCTCGTTGAACACGGCGTCCCCGAAGCGGACCTCGACCGAATCAGCGACGAGGTGCGCGAGCAGGTCAAGGCGGACGCGTTCCGTGCCCAGCGCAGCGCCGAGCCCGAACCCTGCTTCACCGCGGTGAAGCCTCTTCCCGCGCGGCTCGCCGATCGCCAGGCGGAGTACCGGGGAGCGCCGTCCAGCGAAGAAAAACCCCTCACCATGCTCGAGGCGATCCGTGAGGTGTTGCGCCATCAGATGCAGACCAACCCGGACGTGGTGCTCTTTGGAGAAGACATCGAGGACCCCAAGGGTGACGTCTTCGGCATCACCCGCGGCCTGACTACCGCGTACGGACGGCGGGTGCAGAACTCGCCGCTTGCTGAGGCTTCGATTCTCGGCGTCACCGTGGGTCAGGCCCTCGCCGGCAAGCGGCCGGTGGCCTTCCTGCAGTTTGCCGACTTCCTGCCCATCGCCTACAACCAGATCTTTGCCGAGCTCGGCAGCATGTACTGGCGGACCGACGGGGGGTGGCAAACCCCGGTCATCGTGATGATTACCTGCGGAGGCTACAAGCCGGGCCTCGGCCCCTTTCACGCGTCGAGCCTCGAAGCGCTCGCGGCCCACACCCCGGGGGTAGACGTCTTCATGCCCTCAACCGCGGGGGACGCCGCGGGACTCCTCAACGCCGCCTTCGAGTCGGGGCGCCCCACCCTCTTCTTCTACCCCAAGAGCTGCCTGAACGACCGCGAAAACGCCACCAGCTCCGACATCCCCCGCCAGCTGGTACCAATTGGCACCGCGCGCTTCGTCACACGCGGCGATGACGTTACCCTGGTGGGATGGGGAAACACCGTGGGCCTCTGCAAGAAGGCCGCCGACGCCCTCGCCGCGGCGGGAGTAGGCGCCGAGGTCATCGATCTTCGGTCAATCGTTCCCTGGGATGTGGAAACCGTACTGGAGTCGGCCTCGCGCACCGGCCGCCTCATCGTGGTGCACGAGGACAACCACACCGCGGGCTTTGGAGCCGAGGTCGTGGCGACCATTGCCGAGCGGGCCGATCGCAAAATTGATGCGCGCCGGGTAACCCGTCCCGACACCTTCGTACCGTTCAATTTTGCCAACCAGCTCGAGGTCCTGCCCACCTACAAGCGAACCCTGGAAGCCGCCGTCGCGCTTCTGGGCGGCACCCTCACCTGGCAGCTTCCCGAATCGGCGCAGAAGAACACCTACCTGATCGAGGCCATCGGCTCGAGCCCGTCTGATGAGTCGATCACCGTGGTAGAATGGAAGATCAAGCCGGGAGACTCAATCGCCTCCGGCGATCTCATCGCCGAGCTCGAGGCCGACAAGGCGTCGGTGGAACTTCGCTCGCCGGTCAGCGGCGAAGTGACGGAGCTCCTCGTCGAGGAGGGCGAGCTGGTGAAGGTGGGTACCCACATCGTGCGGGTGAAAACCGGAGAGACGGACGGCCCCGAGGCGCTGAAGCAGGTGACCCGGGAGAATCCGGGCACGCCAATCATCAGCAGGATTGCACCCGCAGCCGACGGGCCCGATCGCGCACCTGTGGTGCCGGGCTTCGTCGATCGCGCGGTTGCGAACATCGGCATCATCGACGTGTGTGGCGTGAAGGGGTCACGCGTGGTCAGCAACGAAGAGATCTCGCGGATGTGCCCCGAGTGGGAACCCAACGACATCTTCAAGCGCACGGGAATCGAGTCCCGCCCCTGGCTCGCCGAGGGTGAGACCTCGCTTGATCTTGCGGTGCGGGCAACCGAGCAGCTCCTCGAACGCAACGGAGTCACGCTCGACCAGATCAGCACCATCATCTGCGCCACCGAGACGCCTATTCTGAACACGCCGTCGATGTCGGCAATGCTGCAGGCTCGAATCAAGGGAACGCGCGAGGGATTCCTCTCCGCCGCCTACGACGTAAACGCCGCCTGCTCGGGCTACGTCTACGCGCTGCAGAACGCCTACGACATCCTGGTGCAGGATCCCGGAAAGCTCGTGCTCGTGGTGACCACCGAGGCGCTCTCGCCTCGCACCGACACCTCCGATCCGCAGACCGCACCGATATTTGGCGATGCGGCGACGGCGACGCTGGTGGGCGTCCGTGGGCAGGTTGCCGCAACCGATGCCCTTCGGGCAACCCTTTACCGACCGGTGCTGGGTGCTGACGGTGAAGACGGCACCATCCTGCGTGTTCCGTCCAACCCCGGCGAGTTCATCTACATGGATGGGCCCAAGGTGTTTCAGAGCGCCGTGAGGGGGATGATCGAGAGCCTCGAACGCGCGTGCGCGGTTGCCGGCATTCCGGTTGGCTCGCTCAACCTGGTGGTACCGCACCAGGCAAACCAGCGCATCATCAACGCGGTGCGCCAGCGCATCAAGGCGGACCGGGAGCTGATGTACAGCAACATCCGCCACAATGGGAACACCTCTTCGAGCACCATTCCACTCTGCCTCGAGACCCTGCTCGGCGACGCCGAAATCGGCGCTCGAACCGGTCACCATCTGGGACTCTCCGCATTCGGCGGAGGATTCACCTTCGGTGGCGCGGTTCTGACGGTGAGATAAGGAGACAGAAACTCATGAAAGAGAGCTGCGTATGAAACGGTGGATTCGCAACGATGTGCTGGTCCTGCTTGTGGTGGTCCTGGTCATGGCGTGCGCAACGGTGCCGGTTACCGAACGGCGTCAGCTTCGCCTCATTCCGCGTTCCGAACTGTTCGCGATGAGTTTCACCCAGTACGACCAGTTTCTGGCGGAACACCCGGTGATCACCGGAACGCCCGAGGCGCAGATGGTCGAGCGCGTGGGGCAGCGTGTCGCTGCGGCGGTGCACGAGTATATGCGGGAAATCGGTCGGGAACAGGACCTCGCCGGCTACGAGTGGGAGTTCCGACTGGTTGACCAGGACATGGTCAACGCCTGGTGCATGCCGGGCGGTAAGGTGGTGTTCTACACCGGCATCCTTCCCGTGACCGCCACCGAGGCCGGTCTCGCCGTGGTGATGGGGCACGAGATTGCCCACGCCATTGCCGAGCACGGCAATGAGCGCATGAGCCAGGCCCTGCTGACCCAATTCGGCGGAGCCGCGCTGATGGCGGCGCTGCGCGACCGCCCCGAAGAGACGCAAAACCTCTGGATGGCGGCGTTTGGCGCGGGAACGCAGGTTGGAGTGCTGCTGCCCTTCAGCCGTCTTCACGAGAGCGAGGCCGATCGGCTGGGGCTCATCTTTATGGCGATGGCGGGATACGATCCAACCGAAGCGGTTCGATTCTGGCAGCGGATGGCGGATGCCCGCACGGGACCGGCGCCACCGGAACTGGTGAGCACCCACCCCGCCGACGAGCGACGAATTCGCGATCTTGAGTCCCATCTTCCGACGGCGCTCGAATACTACCGACGCGCCGCGGCGGCACTGCACGCCCCTGGAGACGAAAAAAGGCTTCCAGGGTAAAGGAGGTCGAAACCCCTGGAAGCCAGTACCA